>CABTWT010000121.1 GCA_902488555.1 uncultured Anaerococcus sp. | reverse complement strand
TTGTTTACTGTCTTATAGCTTTCGCTGTAAGTTTTCGTTATTGGTCTTTGATAAGACTTTCCCTCTTCTGTTTCTAGGAGATAGTTTGTTTGCACTTCTCTCCCATCCATAGTGGATTGGTGGCTTCTGATGTTTCCTTGGTGAGGTTCTATGACTACTTTTGTATCTTTTGGTATTTCTCTTTTTTCGCTGGTGATTTTTGAGGAGATTTTCCTATCTGTGCTTTCTTTTGAGTTTATTTCGATTTCTTTTACTTGATCTTCTTTCCTGTCATCTATTATTGTAAGTTTTGGTTTTTCTATGATTTTTTCTTCTTTTTCAATAGAGTCTGCTTGATCTAAGCTAGGACTTGGGATTTCTACGTCTGTGTCTATGTTGCCAAAGCCAAAGCCTGTGTATAGTTCTTCGCCTCGGTCTAGGTCTTTTGTTAAATCTTTTGCATTATTGTTTTCTTCTACTTTACTGTTTTGATTTTGTGTGTTTTTATCAGCCAAAATAGCCTCCTTTATCTGGTTAAGTGTGATTATTTGCTTTATTTATACCCATAATGTCAGCTTTTAGAGGCTAATCCAGGAATTTTTCTTGTCTTTGTAGGCTACATACCTTCTTTTGCCAGAGCTTTGGCCGATGTATGATATCCACCAATAGCCATTTGTGGCAAGGATTCTATCGTAGTAGATGGTGGAATTGGCTGGATAGCAAGCTACAATTGGGGCCTTGGTTGAGGGGTAGGCTCTGACATTGGTTGGGTAGTGGACTATGGCCTTGCCGGATTTGTTGATATATTTTTGCTCACTTTTGCCTATGGGTCGAAAGTAGCGTTCGGTATTTGAACGCTTTAAGTCTAGGAAATATCTGATGAAGGATGATTCGTTGTTGATTGTGACAGTGTTATTTAGGGCGTTGCAGTGGATGATTTCCCCTTTTCTGGTGAAAATCCCCGTGTGTCCTCCCGCTCCGGCAGATTTACCCTCTATGCCTCTGATAAATATATCTCCGGGCAAGATTTCTTGGTAGGAGTAGATTTCTTCTAATGCCCTGCCTTTTTCTTTGTATAGGGTTTCTGTGTTGCCGATTGTGGTGTTTGCTGGCAAGAATCCCCCTGCTATGAGGCTATAGTAGACAAAGGATGAGCAGTCCATGTAGCCTGGACCCAGACGAGCTGGGTAGGCCATGGAATATCTCACCTTGTGGTGCTTAGATCTGGCAAAGGCTAGCATTTTGTCAATTGATGGCATATGCCCTCCTTATTGGTCGTTTTTGATTTCTCTGATTTCTTGTAAGATTTGGTCTAGCTTCCCATCTATCTGATAGATTAGTATCAAGGTGATCACTATTGGAAAGCCTAGGTCTCCGATTAGTTTTGTTATATCCATATATACCGCCTTACTTGTGATTTGTAGGATGGTCATGGATTTCTAGAAGTTTATACTAGTAGAAAAACTATTTCGCGCTAAAGAATCTTTCTATAGGGCGAAAAAACTTGTCGCATTCCTATTTGTTGTCGTCCTCTTTGTCGTCCTTATCTTCATCTTCTTTGTAGATACAGATTACTTCCATGGTTTTCACCTCCCTTCTATACTTATATAGAAATAAGAGCTAGAAATTCCCGACAAAAAAACAGGTGCCAATTGACACCTGTGATTTATATTATTTTAGTCAAAGATAATTGAAACTGCTATTTGGATGACACCAGCTATGACAAATATGATCCAACTTCTGCCCCAATTGCCACTTGTGTAGCTGTAGATTAGGAAAATTGCTATGGTTGATATCCAAAGTATGGCTGAAAACTTGTTCATCCATGATTCTTTCTTTTGTTTCTTAGGGTCCCTGTATGCCAAAATGTCGCGAAGGGACGAATATTTGATAAGAGTGTAGGATATAAGGGAAGTTGCTAGGGCTATTAGGACTAGAAATACTATGTTATATCCATCTTTTGCTGGGTTTTCCACTACATAGCCTATTGGGGATAGGATGTATAAGAGTACTGCTATTATGACGTTTCTTTTTAATGTCGGCATATAGGCATCAAGGTTTTTCTTGATGACGCCTTCCACTCCATAGGCAAAGGTGTAGGATTCTTTTTCTACATATTCTATAGAATCTGAAACAAAACCTGTGTGTATACATATAGCTACAGATATGGCTATAATTATCAATGTGAGAACTATTGCCAACCCTTCATTAGTTGATCCCAATATTAGGATTGGTAATGAAGATAGGATAAAAAGTGGGATAGCGAGGGCAATTGATCTTGCGATTTTTTCGTAGCTATCATAATATTCGTTTAAAGCTTTAAGATCAACCAATCTTTCTTTGCTTTCCTCATTGTCATTTACTATAATATTTTCCATGCCCAGGTCATCATTTAGTAGGAAGTCTGTGGATACTCCAAATATATTAGAAAGTTTGACTATTTTGTCTAAATCTGGCATGGCCATAGAGCTTTCCCATTTGGAAACTGATTGGCGACTGACACCCATTTCGTGGGCCAGGTCTTCTTGGGTCATAGATTCTTTTTTTCTAAGATTTATAATTTTATCTGCTAATATCATAAAATCCTCCTTTGTTTTTCTGCTATCATTTTATTAAATCGTCAGGGTGCATACCAGCAATTCGTTTTGGAAATTTGTAAACTGCTGGTTGCATTGTTCAAATTCAGCCTTTTTTTATGAAAGAAAATGTATTATAATTATAATAACTTTTAAAATTGTAGGAAATGATATGAAGAAAATTTTGTTAGTCTTATTTATAATTATTTTAACATCATGCGGGCAAAATCCCAAGGAAAATAATAAAACTTCTCTGGCTCCCCTAGATAGCCCTAAAAAAGTGGAAAATAGTTTTAGCCTAGCTGGCAAAAATTATAAGCTTCCTTTAAAGTATAGTGATTTTAAAAAAAGTGGTATAGAGCTAGTAGAAAATGATTATTACAAGGAAACCTTGAACAAGGACGAACAGTTGATGGTAAACTTCTCATCGGCTAATACCGACTTTGGGGCTTCCTTTAAAAACAACAGCGAAAAGGAAATTCCTACCAAGGATGCACTAATTACAGAAATTTATATCAACTCTATCCTAAATGATGACTTTGAGATCAACGGCCTAAGATTTGGAGATGATTACTCCAAGGCTATCAAAGTCTTGGATGATTATTATATAGAAGAAGCAAGTACTGATAAGGAAAAAAATATCAATTATCAAACGAAAAGCGACTATGTTTCCCTATATTTTTCCAATGACAAGCTAGTATCAGCGGCAATATTTTCCAAAAGCTTTATGAGGGATAAGTCCTATGTGGATGGAGAATTCGTAGTATTTGGCCAAAGTGTCAAGTTCCCAGAAACCATAGCCGAGATAGAAGATCTTTTGGGGGCAAGTTTTGATACAGATTCCGACGACAAGATGCTAGCTCCAAATGAGGAGTCTAAGATAAAACTACATTCGCCGTTTTTGAAAGA
>CABTWT010000120.1 GCA_902488555.1 uncultured Anaerococcus sp. | reverse complement strand
ATACCTCATCAAAACCTTATCACTATACATTCTATTGATAAAGTCCATTGCAAGTTCTGGATATTCACTTTGAGAGTTTATAGCCAGAAGTGAGCCTGTTGCTTTTTCGTTTGTTACATATACCATGTCACCGGCATATGATGAAACTACTGGAACTCCAAAGTTCTTAGTCCAAATATCGTCAGATTTTACTCCACCTTCACCTTTTCTTACTAGCCATGTTGGGCCATTGGTCAATTGACCAGCATCTATTTGTGGAGCTGATGGATCGATGTAGCCAGCATCCATGTATTTTTTCATGGTGTAGGCTAGGTCTTTGTAGCCATCATCTTCCCAAACTGAGTAAGCAACAAGCTTTCCATCTTCTTCTCTTACTCCTACTCCAGGAGCTGCAGTAGATGTTGGAACTCTTGTTTGGAAAATAAAGTCATTTGCTATACCAAATGGATATTCTACTTCAGCTTCATTTTCTTTAACTTCTTTTAGGTATGGTTCTAGGTCTTTTTCTTCTTTGATATCTTCTATTGGAATATCGTATTTTTCTACAAGATCTTTGTTCCATATGAAAAAGTCTGCTGGTGTGATATTATCAGCTGTTGCCGGTGCTCCGTAAAGTCTGCCATCTACTGAGGCACCCTTTAGGACATCATCACTTACCAAGTCTAGCATTGCTTGACCTTTTTCTTTGGCAAGGTCAGTGATATCTAGAAATGCTCCCTTATCAACCATTTCCTTGTATGGACCAGCCCAGCTTGCTGTAAATGCTAGGTCCCAATCGTCACCGGCATTTGATGCTAGTTGAAGTTTTTGTTGGTAATCGCCCCAATCAAAGTATTGGAAGGCTATGTGATAACCTGCATCTTGGCTGTCAAGATATTCGTTTAAAGCCGCTGCGACATCATCAGTTGCGACTTGTGGTGTGCCGACATTGTAGTAAATAAGTGTTGGCACATCGTCTTTTGCTAAATCTTTATCTTCTGAATCTTTACTATCCTCGCTAGCTTCTTCTACTTTTGTACCGTCTGTAGATGTTTTCTTTTCATCTGCATTTTGACAAGATGTTACTAATAGCAAGGAAGCTAATAGTATAGAAATCTTACTTTGAATTTTCATATTACCTCTTTTTGTAAAGCTTATTCCTTAACAGCACCAAGGGTTAGCCCAGATATAAAATATCTTTGGAAGAAAGGATAGGCTATAAGTATTGGTGCTGTTGTGATAACTACTATTGCCATCTTTAGAGATTCTTGAGGAAGAGTCTTTTTTATCTCTCCTGCAAGAGATCCTATGGCATCTTGCCTTATTGATAGGAAGTTGGTTGAGTTTTGGATTCTCATAAGCATGTATTGAACAGGCATCTTATCTTCACTATCTATATATAGCATGGCTTGATACCAGTCATTCCAGTAACCCAAGGTTAAAAACAGTCCAACTGTCGCAAGTATTGGCAAGGATAGGGGCAGGATAATCTTAAAGAATATCTGCATTTCGCTTGCCCCGTCTATGGTAGCTGCCTCTATTAGGGCTTTTGGTATAGACGTTTGAAAGTAGGTTCTCATCAAAATAATATTATATGGTCCAACTAATAGTGGTAAGATTAGAGCCCACATACTATCTTTTAGACCTAGAAACTGTGTCATTATTAAATAGCTTGCTACAAGACCGCCAGAAAATAGCATTGGTATTGTAGAAACTTTTGTGAAAAATCCTTTATACTCATAATCATCACGGCTTAGAGCATATGCATACATGGTTGTAAGAATAAGGGCTATTACTACACCGACTACTGTTATTATAACTGAGTTTTTGTAGGCAGTTGCTATCTGTCCGCCACCCTTAAATACATATTGGTAAGCTTCTGTAGAAAATTTTTCTGGTATTAGTTGGTAACCATTTCTCCTGATAACATCTTCATCAGTAAATGAAATCATAACTACAAAGAGGAATGGCAATATAGCAGAAATTGTCAAAAGTACTAGGATTATGTTTAAAACTACATTTGATCCCTTACTAATCTTTAGAGGATCAAAGCTATTTTTCTTTACTTCTTTCATCGATCACCCCCTAGAATAAGGACCTTTGTGGATCGTATCTTTTTACAATCTTATTTGAGAATAAGATCAAGATAGTACCGACAACAGATTGCAACAATGAAACTGCTGATGATAGTCCAATATCCCCTGATTCAAGTAAGGCTCTAAATACATATGTGTCAATAACGTTTGTCACGTTGTACAAAGGGCCTGAGTTTCTCGGCACTTGGAAGAATAGACCAAAGTCTGCTCTAAATATATTAGCCAAGGATGTGATAAATATGATTGTTACAACAGGCCTTAGTAGTGGTATGGTGATTGATTTTGTCATCTGCCACTTAGTAGCCCCATCCATGGCCGCAGCCTCGTAATAGGTCTTATCTATACCAGATAAGGCCGATAAGTAAACTACAGTGTTATAACCTAGTCCCTTCCATGAGTTGATCAAAACTAAAAATACTGGCCAAAATTTTGTATTTGTATACCAGTTTACACCATCTCCACCAATAGATGTAATAAGTTTATTTAAAAGACCCTTATCTGGTGATAGGAATGCAAATACAGCATAACTTATAACAACCCAGCTTAGAAAGTGTGGTAAAAACATTGAGGTTTGATAAAATTTAGCTAATTTTTTGCTGAAAATTTCATGTAAGGCTATGGCTGTGAACATAGCAAGAACTATATTTACAACTATAAAAACAAAGTTATAACCAATAGTATTTCTAATAATTATCCAGGCATCATTACTTCTAAAAAAGAACTTAAAGTTATCTAAACCTGACCATTCACTCATGTAGAGATTGTAGAAAAAGTTCTTTGAGAAGATTTTGTATCTCTTAAATGGAATAATAAGTCCAAACATTGGCAGGTAAGCAAAAATTACAAACCAAATAAATGCTGGCAAGGAAAAAACTAACAAGGGTAGATTTGTCTTAAATCTTTCTTTAAAAGGTTTTTTCTTAACCTTTTTCTTATTCTCAATGCCAGGTTGGTTGGATATGGCTGCATTTTCCATTTGTTTATTAACTGGTTCTTTTTCCATATCTTCCTCCTTATATCTTCTTTATGGCATATTCATTAATTGTATTGATTAGGGCAGCAAATATTATTATAAATATTAGCATCCAAACACTATTTACTATGTATAGATTCTCAAACACTTCCCAAACTACAAAAATTAAAATAGTAAAAATAAAATATTTGTAAGTAAGTATCAGTGAGTTTTTTATACTAGCTATTATCCCAACATATTGGCGATGAGATGTTTGTAATATGGTATAAAAAATTATTCCCCTATAAAAATACATAAGAATAATTCTCAAAATCCCAAAAACAGCACTAGTTTGTCCAATAATACTCAAAGATCCATTTGCATAGTAATAAAGGGCAAATAATAGAGTATAAAGTCCGTATTTTGAAAGCCAGTCTTTGTTAAATACTTCCTT
>CABTWT010000119.1 GCA_902488555.1 uncultured Anaerococcus sp. | reverse complement strand
GAGATATTGAATCATTCATTGAATTAGCACACAAAACAACTCGTAAAATGAAACAAAACCTCTTTTGGGGAGCCGGCTATAACTTTATAGCTATCCCTCTAGCTGCGGGAATTTTGGCCCCTATCGATATAACATTAAGTCCTGCATTAGGAGCAATTCTAATGTCTTTGTCAACAGTCATAGTCGCAATTAATGCAATTTTATTAAGATTAGACCCAAAAAAATGACAGTTAACGCATAGAATAATTGAAACTCTTTAAAGAATAAAATACCATAATTTTACAGAAGAGGAAGAGATGTAAGTACTTTAAAAATCATCTCTTCCTTTTTATTGTTTATAAAGACCTTATTTATAATGAAGAAAGACCATTAGACTGATTATTTTAGCTTTGTCCGAATTTCGAAAGTTAATAAATTAGGGGAAGAGTACCAATAATCACTATTTCAACTGGCAAAATATTACGTAAAACAGATAAGGAGAAGGATACATTTGGATTCAAAGTGTAAGTATAAATGGATAAGAGGGGATAATTCCTGATAAGTGGATTGTAAAAAGAGGTTTTGATAATCCATATTTACTATATCTAATATAGAAAATAAGCCAGTATAGATTGTGGAAGAAAGTGTCCCCTATATATGTAGACTTCATGGATGTCGAGTGAAACTAGACTTAGTCATTTGACTGAGTTTTTTTAGTATCTAATTTATATGTGATAAACAATACTCAATTTATTGATTGAACTTTTACATAGATTAATCTATAATTATAATGTAATTATTTTGTAATAATTTACTTACTTATTTTGAAAGGATTATCTATGGCTAGTTTTAAAAATAAATTAATGGCTCTTACTTTTTGTTTTGCCTTTGTTTCTTCTTCTACTTCTTATGCATCAGATCTTGTTAAGTATAATGATATAAATCTAGACGAGGTTTTGGATGATAATGGGATATATTATGATAAAAAAGAAGTAGAGAACAGGATTAAGGAATATATCAATAATCCAAATGAAGATGTTGTCCCAGATTTTAAGCCTATTGAAGAAACAGTGACTGAGGAAACTACAGTGAAAGACAATGGTGATGTTGAAGTAACAGAAACTACTGAGACCACATATGAAGACCAAAAGAAGGAACCTATTTATTCAAAGACACCTGTTTATAAAAAAGTTGTTGATATTTCTGAGCACCAAGAACCTAGTTTGATTAATTATGATAAGTTTGCCAAAAGTATCGATGGGGCAATCCTACGTACTTCTATAATGGATGCAGATACCTTAAATATTAGGACTGACTATCATCTAGAAGAACACTATAAACAGCTTAATAGCAGGGGAGTTCCATTGGGATTCTATCATTATTCACGTGCTATAAATGCAAAAGAAGCTGTCAGAGAAGCAGAATATGTTAGTAGAGTTCTAAAAAATAAGAATGTTTCCTTTCCGGTTTATTTGGACATTGAGGATGATAAGAGACAAGTAAAGGCAAGTAAGGCTGACATTTCTGAAGCTGCTGAAGCCTTTATACTAGCTATGAATAGAAACGGTTTCGTTTCTGGCATATATTCATATCCTTGGTTTGCTAATAACTATTTGACCAAGGATGTGAGAAACAAATACGAGTTTTGGATAGCTGACTACGCCTCAAAGAACTTCACCAAATACAATGGTTCTGATTTTGATTCTTGGCAGCTTACTGACAAAGGGTACTATAATGGATATAAATATAATGTAGATACAAGTGTAGTCTATAAAGATTATCCTTTTATTATAAAGGGTAGATCTAAGAAGAGCATGGATGAGCTTGTAAGTGAAATCATAGCTGGCAGATGGGGTACAGGAGCCGAGAGGAAAAAACGCCTCACCTATGCAGGTTATGATTATAATATCGTACAAAATGCTGTTAACGAAAGATTGAAAATTAATAGAGCTTAAGGAGGAAATTATGGCAGAATTAAAATTTGATATAGTTGAAAATCTTGGAGTACTTTCTACAAATGCTAAGGGATGGACAAAGGAGCTTAACCTAGTTTCTTGGAATGAAAGAAATCCCAAATATGACATCAGAGATTGGAATGAAGATCACACTAGAATGAGCAAGGGTGTAACCCTTACCAAAGAAGAAGCAGAAGTACTAAAACATATCCTTGCAGAGGAGGAGTTTTAGTGAGCGATAGGGACAAGCTATTTGAAATATTTGATAAGCTTGATATCAAATATGATATAGTAGAGCATCCAGCTGCTGAGAGCACAGAAGAGGCCGATAGGTATATAGAAGGCAAGGAAGGTGCTAGGACTAAGAATCTTTTCATGGCCAATAAAAAGGATAGGCAATACTATCTTATAGTAATGGATGATCAAAAGATGATTAGTATGAAAGATTATAACAAGCTTTTAGATGAAAAGGAATGCACTTTGTTCAGCCAGAAAAAATACTAGAAATATTAGACCAAGAAGTTGGTATAATCTCAGTGTTTGGACTTATAAATACTGATGAAGATATAAAAGTTATTTTTGATAAGGATATGATTGACGAAAATGAAATTATGACCTTCCACCCAGATGACAATACCAAAACAGTCTTTTTAAAGAATGAAGATGTATTCAAATTTGTCAAAAATGCTGGTTATGACTACCAAATATTTGACTTTCAATCAATTCCAGAATTTTAAGAAATTAGCCCTTGGCGATCCAAGGGTTATTATTTTGTCATTTTTATAGATAAAATGTGCAAAAATAGTATAATTTCACAAGAATAGAAGGTGAATATGATATATTTTGACTATGCAGCAACGTCTGTAAAAAGAGATGAAATTTTAGAATATATAATAAAAAATAAAGAAGCATTTGATGGCAATCCAGATAGCTTGCATGCTAAGGGCAGAGAGGCTAAGAAAATACTAGAAGATTCAAGGAGACAAATTGCCCAATCAATAGGTGCGGATCCTAGAAATGTAGTTTTTACATCTGGTGCTAGCGAGGGAAATAACACTGTTATCAATGCTTTTAAAGATAATAAAATTATTACAAGTGCTATAGAGCATGATTCTATACTTAATACTATAGATAAAAATAATGCTATCTTGCTTGATGCAAATCAGGATGGAAGAATTTCTCTTGATGATCTAAAAGATGCGATAGATGCTCAAACAAAGCTTGTGGCTATAATGTATGTGAATAACGAAACTGGGGCCATCCAACCAGTAAAAGAAATCGGAGAATATCTCAAAGATAAGGGCATATGGTTTCATGTAGATGCTGTCCAAGCCTATGGTCATGTTGACATAGATGTTTATGATATAAATTGTGATTCCCTATCACTTTCTGGTCACAAGATTGGTGGACTAAATGGTTTTGGGATTTTTTATATGAGAGAAAATCTAAGGCCTTTAATCACAGGTGGGGAGCAAGAAAAAGATAGGCGAGCAGGAACTTCCTTTGTAGGTGGAGCATATTCTATGGCAGAATCTTTTCCACTTATGGTTGAGGAAAGAGCTCACATTAAGGAATTGAAAACATATTT
>CABTWT010000118.1 GCA_902488555.1 uncultured Anaerococcus sp. | reverse complement strand
TATATATATATATATATATATATATATTATAATGATAACAACTATAAAGCAGTGATTTTAACAAGCATAATTAAGTTTGGTTCAGTTATTATTTTTTAATCGAATGAATTTAGATTTTAGAAAAATTTTATGAAATATAAATTGATTGTTTAAAAAATATTAGTCTAATACTTAAATCAAATTAAAGGTAGAAAAATTTAATCAGTAGAAGAAAGAATAACTAAAAACGAAGCTTTGAAGGCCTTGGGTATTTTATTCGATTTTATCTAAAATAAAAAGATTTTTGCAAAAGAAAAGTCATAAAAGATATTTTTAGCTAAAAATAATAAAAAAATAAGAAAAATCATAGATGAATAGATGCTGAAATGAATATGCTTGCTAAAGTACAGATTAAACCTTATAGAATACCATGACAAAATCATTAAAACATTGTATAAAATAAATACAAAATTTACTGGGGGGGATATTAAAGCTCGGCAAAGTTTGCAAATTCAAGAAAACTTAGGATTTTAAAGTGGAAAAAAATTATTTATTTTGATATAATATATCCAAATAAATAAAATAACTGGAATTATAAACACAAAAGGATTTGTCAATAACTACTATACAATGCAAATACTTGAGATGAACATAAAAAGGTTTACAAGTCCAGAATTAAGGGGATGGTTTTTAATTTAGAAAAAGAAATAGAATTAAGAAGAAGTAACTTATAATTTATTATCTATTTATAGAAAGGAGAAAAAAATATGGATAACAAACAAATAAGAAAAAGATATTTGTCCTTGCTCCTAGCATTAATAATGATATTAGGAAGCTTGCCGATAAATATCTTTGCAGAAAACGGACTTGAATTGGCACCTGCAAAAGGGCCAACAGGCGTAAGAGATGCTGCACCACCAATTGAATCTCAAGTGGGCAACGATTCGAGAAACGCTGTTCACGCCTTTGTAGGTGTACAAACCGGAGGAGACCTAAACCTTCCTTTAGCTAATGCAACAGGTCAACAATTTAAACCCTTAGAGGGAGTAAGAGGCTACTTTCAATGGTTTGAAGACGGCGGCTATGTATCGCCTATTTACACCGCAGTTTCCGATGCCAACGGCAGACTAAATATTGGTTGTACCCCTTATTTAGCATCGGATGGAAAATTAATTAAATTTGATGCAGATACAACAATATCAGCTGGTAATGAAAGGTATAAGTTCTGGGTTGAAGAAGATACTATTCCGGAAGGTTATCAACTTCAATATATAACAGGAGAAGGGGTAGTATTTCCTGATTTCGGCCTACCTATTACTCAAGGTGGTTCAAGTTCCAATACAGCAAAGAATACCCATGACAATTGGAAGATTCTATTTATGCAAAAACCTAAGGCTGAAATGCACAGGACTGATGCCAAAGAAACACAGAAACAAAGTAAATCCGGCGGTTATATGACTGGTAAAGTTTCTTGGGATTACAAATCAGGTGTTGGTGGAATTCATTGGTATGATATAGCTCAACACACTGAAGGAGCAAAAGGCGTAACTGTAAGAGCATCTTATCTATCTGACTATGCTATGAAGAAAATCTACAGCGATGAAGCGATATTGGCACTCGGTGGAATTTCAAAACCGGAAGATATCCGTGGCCCTAAATGGACTTCAAGGCTCGAAGATGATCTGCAAGATTGGATCAAAGAACAAGTAAAAAAAGAACCGGAAAAATGGATAGCAGAAACCGTAACAGCAAAGACCGATGCAGAAGGTGACTACATTATCCAATTTAATGGTACTTGGGGAGTTTATAAAAACTCTGATGCCGGTCTTAAATCTTACAACTATAAAGTTGGAGATGCAGCAGGCGGTATAGCTATAGGCAACAAATGGTCTCAAGAACAAATCGATAGACTTGGAACCGTGGCAGATAAGCCTGATAACGGAGCTTTTGATACTGCTAAGAAAAATGAAATAAAACACGTTAACTACGACTGGCTATTTGTTTCTACAGATGGAACAGAAAACCTTCGCGTGATGACTCCGTACAACAACAACTATTACGCATCCATGAACTCTGATTGGGGTATTAACGCAGGCTGGTCTTCAACAGGCTTTGGTGTAGGAGTAACCAAATCAACCACATGTATTTTAAGATCTGACTTCGTATTTGGTCCCGGAGAAATTGACTTCCACATTACCAACTATGACAATGAAGCAAACACAGCTATCCCTGGAGATGTAGCACAAACATCTACAACAGGGCTTCCTTATTCCTTCACATCGAATAAATACCAAATCGTATGGTATGGTCCTGATGGAAAGAAAATTGATGGTAAAGAAGGACAAGCTCAACAACCATCAAGTACAGGCACCATTGATTCAGCACCCTTTGACACAAGCGGTGTAACAAAAACGACAGAATACACAGCAAAACTTCACAGAGTTGATTCAAAAGGCAAATTACAAGATCCCATCGCTATCGACTCCTTTACTGTCGAAGTAAGTAGCTATGTCGGCTCTCGTTATGATGATTTTGAACACAAAAACGATAATCCGATTAAAGGTGCTGCTTATTCAGCAGTTAACCTACCTGAAGGCTTAACAATCGACGAAGGAAATGGAAATATTTCTGGAAAACCGACAAAAGCAGGTCTATACGATGTAAAAGTAACAGCATCTATGGAAGACATTGACAAAGGTCAGGTTGTAGGAAAGATTGAAGGTTCCAGAACCCACAAGTATCTAATTACAGATTCACCATTAGCCGATGGAGCGAAAGGTACTGAATACAATCAAAAAGTTGTACCGACACCACAAAAAGGCTATGTATTTAAAAATGTAAGCGCTAAATTTATCGATGGAAAAGCCATCGACGGTTTAACTATTACAGGAGATCAAATCTCTGGTACGCCAACAGCAAAAGTTGACGCCACAGAAGAAGAACCAAATGTTCAAGTAACTTATGATGTTTATCGTAAAAACGATAAGAACGAAAAAATTCTAATCAAAAAAGGACACGTCGACAAAGTTCCACTATCAATTAAAGATGGCGAAGCAAATAAGTATGAACCAGAATATACAGCAGTAAATGGAGAAGTTGGCGTAGAAGCAACAGTAGCAGCGCCAAAATTTACTGATAAAGATAATAAACCAGCAACACCAACAGGCATGACATTTGCATTAGGTAAAGACGCTCCAACAGGCGCAGTAGTAAATGCGGACGGTAGTGTAACTTACACACCAAAAGCTGGTGAAGAAGGTAAATCAATAAACGTACCAGTAGTTATAACCTATGCAGATGGTACAAAAGATAACGCCACAGCAGTTATCAATGTAGCTAAAAAAGACTCTGAAACTTACGAACCATCATATGCAGACAAAGATGGCAAAGCAGGAGTTGCTGTAACAACAGATGCACCAACATTTACAGATGCAGATGGAAAAACAACAAAAGCACCAGATGGAACAAAATACACATTAGGTGATAAAGCTCCAAAGGGTGCAACAATAGATGCAGACGGAAAAGTAACTTATACACCAAGTGAAGC
>CABTWT010000117.1 GCA_902488555.1 uncultured Anaerococcus sp. | reverse complement strand
TGGCTCATATTCCAAAATTTATCCTGAAAATCCTAGCCTAGTTGATAGGACGAAGTTTGACGACCAGGTCTCACTACTTTATTCTGTCATGGAAGATGATGACATAAAGAGTATTAATACAAAGAAAATATCCCAAAGATATGAGAAAGGGGTTATTTAATGCAAGAAAAAACTCTAGAAGTCCTAGAATATGGAAAAATCTTAGAAGCTTTATCTAAAGAAGCACGCTCAATGCTGATTAAAGATAAAATTTTAAATTTAACTCCTATGACTGATATTGACGATATAAGAGAAGAGCTGGAGCAAACATCACAAATGTTTGCTGTTATAAAAAGATTTGGCAATATTGACTTATTTGGACTTTATGATTTTACAGATATGATTTCCTATGTTAGGAAAAAGGGAATCCTAGAAGCCTATGAGCTCTTACAAGTCAATGACTTGCTTAGAGCTAGCGAATATCTCAAAGAATACGGCAAAGGCATATCAGAGCCTTATATCAAAGATCTCTTTGATAGGATTAATACCGATGATTTTCTAAGAAAAGAGATTGAAAGATCAATCATTAGTGAAGATGAAATAGCTGACAATGCATCAGCTGCCCTAAGGAATATACGCAGGCAAAAGGCTCGTAAAGAGCAAGAAATCAAGGCAAAACTTAATTCCTATGTGACAAATTCCAAATTTGATGACGTCCTTCAAGATAAGGTTGTTTCTTTAAGAGATGGTAGATATGTTGTTCCGGTAAGGACTAATAAGAAGTCAGCTATAGGTGGCATAATCCACGACAAGTCCTCAAGTGGCAATACTATTTTTGTAGAGCCTGCTGCTATTGTTGAACTTAACAATCAGTTTAGGGACTTGGAATTGAAGGAAGAAGAAGAAATCAGAAGGATCCTGGATAGGCTATCAAGACTTACAGAGGCCTTTGACGTGGAGATTTTAGCAAATCAAAAAATAATGGGCCGCATAGATTTCTTGGCTGCCAAGGCTAAGTATGCCATTAACAAAGAACACTCATTGCCAAAGATTACAGAAGATAAAATAATGAGTCTAAAGCAAGCTAGACATCCATTATTAAAGGGAAAAGTTGTGCCAATTGATGTTTCGATAGGTGGAGAGTATATTACATTAATAATCACAGGACCAAATACAGGTGGTAAGACGGTATCACTTAAGACTGTAGGACTTATAAGCCTTATGGCCCAAAGCGGACTTTATATTCCAGCTGATGAAGGGTCTATAGTAAATGTATTTGATGATATATATGTAGATATTGGAGATACTCAATCTATTGAAATGAGCCTTTCTACCTTCTCTGCTTCTCTTACTAATGTAGTAGATATTTTATCTAAAGCAAGTGATAAGTCCCTGGTATTACTAGATGAGGTAGGATCTGGTACTGACCCTACAGAAGGTGCAGCACTCGCTATATCGATATTAGACAATTTAAGGAAAAGAAAGGTTATGACCTTTGCTACAACCCACTACAGTGAACTAAAATACTATGCTGTAGACACAGATGGTGTGATGAATGCATCAGTAGAATTTGATGTCAATACCCTATCTCCAACCTATAGGCTAGAGATTGGTACACCGGGCAAGTCAAATGCTTTTGAAATTTCAAAAAGACTTGGCCTTGACCAAGCAATACTAGACAACGCCCAAAGTCTTCTAGGAGAAGATACGAGAAATGTAAATAAAATCCTAGAACAGATCGAGGAAGATAGAAAAGTTCTTGAAGATAAAAACTCTGAGATTGATAGCTACAAAAAAGAAATAGAAAATATAAAAAGAGAACTAGAAGCCAAATCCAAAGAAGTTGAAAAAGAACGCCAAAAAATCATAAGAGAAGCTGAAGATAAGGCCAATGAAATCCTAGAAAAGGCCAACATCGAATCTCAAGAAATGCTAAAGGAAGCCAAAAAATCCAAAAACGCCAATACAAGTGACATCGACAGGTCCTTGAATAACATTAGAAATAGATACAAGAAAAACAAGATTGATAGAAAAAAAGACGGCCTAAGAGTCAAAAAATCCAAAGATATACCAGATAATCTAAAAATTGGAGATAAGGTAATCATAGCAGGTCTGGGAGAAGAAGCGGAAGTTATATCTGCTCCAGATTCAAAAGGCGATATCAAAGTCCAAATGGGTATACTAAAAATGGATTCAAATATCAGAAATGTAACAAAGATTGCAAGTGTCGATGAAACTAGAAAAAATATCAACAAAGTGTATAATGCAAAGAAAGTAGCGAGTTTTTCACCAACCCTTGATTTAAGAGGCCAAAGACTAGATGAGGCTCTCTTAAAAGTAGACAAATATCTAGATGATGCCATGCTTACAGGCCTTGATGAAGTAAAGATTATTCACGGTATGGGGACTGGAGCTCTTAGGAAGGGCATCACAGAATATCTTGAATCTAATAGAATGATTGGTTCATTTAGAACTGGTAATGACAAAGAGGGTGGTTTTGGTGTAACCATCGTAAGCCTAAGTTAATATAAGGAGAATTTATGAAAGATCAAAAAGTAATTATTGCTAAAAAACTAGAAGAACTAGACCTTGGACTATCATATGACGAAATCTATGACCTAATCGAAATTCCACCACAAGATGATATGGGTGACTATTCATTCCCATGCTTCTCACTAGCAAAAATTAAAAGACAAAACCCAGCACAAATAGCAAGCGAACTAAAAGAGCAAATTGGCGAGCTTGAAACATTTGAAAAAGTTGAAACACTAAATGCATATATTAACTTTTATTCAGACAAAGCATTTATCCAAAACCAAGTTTTAAATGAAGTACTAAAAGAAAAAGAAAACTATGGTAAAAAACAAATTGGTACAGGCAAAAATGTAACCATAGACTTTTCTGCCCCAAATATTGCAAAACCATTCCACATTGGTCACATAAGATCAACTGTAATTGGTGATTCTATCAGAAATATCTACAAAGCTTTAGGCTACAACACAATAGGTATCAACTATATAGGTGACTATGGTACACAATTTGGTGTAATGATAGCAGCTTACAAACTTTGGGGAGACAAAGAAGTTATAGATGCTGACCCTATCAATGAGCTATTAAAACTATATGTAAGATACAACACTGAAGCAGAAGATGATCCAAAGATGATGGATGCAGCTAGACAAGAGTTTAGAAATCTAGAAGAAGGCCAAGAAGAAGCTGTAGAATTGTGGCAATGGTTCAAAGACCTTTCACTTAAAGAATTTGATAGAGTATATGATATGCTTGACATCGAATTTGATAATTACCACGGTGAAAGCTACAATGCTGCTGCAGAACCACGTGTAATCTCTGAACTAAAAGAGAAAAACTTATTGGTTGATTCTGAGGGTGCTCAAATTATGGACCTTACAGATGAAGATCTTCCACCAGCAATAATTCTAAAATCAAATGGGTCAAGTGCTTACATTACAAGAGATATTGCTACAGCAGAAAACCGTGACATAGAATATGGATTCTACAAGAACCTATATGTTGTAGCTAGCCAACAAAACCT
>CABTWT010000116.1 GCA_902488555.1 uncultured Anaerococcus sp. | reverse complement strand
TGCATGGCAACCCCAACAATGACCAATGCTAGAAAGCCTTTTAATCAGCTTTCAAGCTGCTTTATAGACACGGTTCCAGATACACTAAAAGGGATCTACCGCTCTATAACAAATTTTGCAGAAGTTTCCAAACACGGTGGGGGCATGGGACTTTACTTTGGTAAGGTTCGTGCCAACGGATCTGACATACGTGGTTTTGAAGGAGTTGCAGGTGGAGTTATCCGTTGGATAAGACTTGCTAACGACACAGCAGTTGCTGTAGACCAACTAGGAGTGCGCCAGGGTGCAGTTGCCTGCTATCTAGATATCTGGCATAAGGATATACCAGAATTCTTGGCCTTAAAGACCAACAACGGTGATGACCGTATGAAAGCCCATGACATCTTCCCAGGCGTATGTGTACCAGATTATTTCTGGGAACTTTGTAGGGATGATATAAACGCAACCTGGCATATGTTTGACCCACACGAAGTGGACAAAAAATATGGCAAGGCCCTAGAAGATACCTATGGAGATGAGTGGAAAGAATTCTACCTAAAACTTGTTGAAGACAAAAATATTTCTCGCCGCACCATGCCTGTAAAAGAAATGGTAAGATTGTTGATCAAATCATGGACAGAAACAGGTACACCATTTGTCTTTAATAGAGATGCAGTAAATGAGATGAACCCTAACAAGCACAAGGGCATGATTTATTCATCAAACCTATGTACAGAAATCGCCCAAAATATGAGCCCATCAGGGACAGTTTCAACAGAAATTGTAGATAATAATGGCGATACAATTATAGTAAATAAAACCAAGCCTGGAGACTTTGTAGAATGTAACCTAGCAAGTCTAACCCTAGGTACATTAGACGTAAATAATCAAGCAGAACTTGAAGAAACAGTAAGAACAGTAGTCCGTGCCCTGGATAACGTAATAGATTTAAACTACTATCCAACACCATACGCAGAAGTAACCAACAAGAAATACCGTGCCATTGGCCTTGGAACAAGTGGCTACCACCACATGCTAGTAAAAAATGACATCAAATGGTCAAACAAAGAAGCCCACGGAGAATTTGTCGATAGGGTCTACGAAGATATCAACTACTATGCTATCAAAGAATCCATGGAAATAGCCAAAGAAAAAGGATCCTACAAAGAATTTGAAGGATCTGACTGGCAAAATGGTGACTACTTCAAACTTAGAGATTATAAGAGCGATAGATGGGAAGAATTAAAAGCAGAAGTTAGCAAAAACGGACTAAGAAATGGCTATCTAATGGCCATAGCTCCAACAGGATCAACATCAATCATCTCCGGCACATCAGCAGGAGTTGACCCAATCATGAGTCGCTACTTCCTAGAAGAAAAAAAGGGCGCTATAGTGCCAAGAGTAGCACCAGGACTAACAACAAAAACATTCTGGCTTTACGAAAACGCCCACGATATAGACCAAAACATATCAATGGAAATGGCAGGAGTAAGGCAAAGACATATAGACCAAGCCCAATCAATCAACATCTACATCACAACAGAATACACTATGAGACAAATCCTAAACGTCTACATCAAAGCATGGGAATCAGGAGTAAAATCAATCTATTATGTAAGAGGCAAGAGCCTAGAAGTAGAAGATTGCGATTCTTGTGCAAGTTAATTCTGAGAGAAATGATTTATATAAAAAATTAATCTATATTTCAACGAAATTACTAATAATTACCTTTATCTTTTGGCTAGGACTTTAACTATCTATATTTGGGAGAACGGAATATTATAAAATATATATGGATGCTTATATTAAGTTATTAATATATAAGAATGAATAAACTAATAAATGAGCTGAATCCATAAAAATGCAAGAACTTAATAATATTAAAAACGGAATGTAACCTGTAATCAACAGGATACATTCCGTTTTATTTTGTCCTAATTATACCATTGGTTATATAACTCTACTTCTTTTCTAAATTATTTATAAATCTTAAATTCTATAACATAGTAAATTACTTATTGAGTATACCAAAAAGTTTTCTATCTACGAGTTATCTAAGAAAAATCCTTTTATTGACTTTGATTAAGTTAAACCATACCAATATTTTCTGATTTTGATGGATAGTGGTTTATTTGATATATATGTGCCTTTTATGAATGAAATATACTTTTTTAGGGTTACAATTTTATGAATAATAGTCTTAGCAAGAACATTGAATTTATCAACGAAATTTAATAGATAGAGATTTCTATATAACAATATTTGATTAATATCAAACTCAACATTTGACAAATATCAAATATAGTTTTATAATTAAACTGAAAGGAGAAAAGCTTATATGAAAAAAATTTATTCATTTTTATTAACTTTAATTATCACTCTAACAAGTTTGGCCCCATCCTATGCTAGTTCAAATGTTGCAGCAAAAAACCCTGATTTAATTAAATTAATTAAAGAAGGAAGCTCAACTTCATCAATAAATTACGTAAGTAAGGATGGTAGTGAAATCAATTCTACTTTTACTATAAATAATATAAGTTATGAATTGAATGAAAGTATAAATCTACAAGAAGGTATCGTAGCTAGCAAAGTATATTTGAAAGAAAAAGACTCTTTAAAATATCTAGGAGAAATTACAACCAATTTAATCTTATCTAACAATAAAATTATCTATAAAACTTTTGAAAATAGTAGGTTGATAGATAGTAATTCAGTTGATTTTTCAAATAAAAGAATCTCTCAAATATTAAATAATGATAATAATAGCAATTTTAATAGCTATAACCAGTATTCCTCTTCGTCTAAATGTCCAGTAGAAGGAAAATGGTCAGATAAAGGTTGGGGAAATGGAAGTACAGCTATAAAAAATTTAACAGTCGGAAGTTTGGCTGCTGTAATTAGCGTAATTGCTAATAAACCTGTGTCCGCTGTTGTTCAAGTAGCAAATCTAATATACCAATATCGTAACGACACACTTTATTACAGAACAAGAACATGGGAGTACATAGAGAGAAATCCATGCAGTCCAATATATCCAAATTGGTATCCAGGTGGCAAATATAGATATCACACTAAATTTTACGCTGATAAATATAGAAAGACATTTCTTTATGAAGTGTATGGAGGAGATTGGTAATGAAAATGGATGATTTTACTTCTGAATTAGTATCAGGATCTCTTATTTCTATAGTGATTACTTTATTGTTTTTAATCCTATATTATATAAAAAATGGGATAGTCAATAAGTGGATATTAGGAGCAGGCCTTGTACAATTGATTGCTTATATAATTGGTAGATTTTTTAGGAGAGATTATTTAAAGAAATCTTAAATTTTAAAATGTGATGTTGCAGAATAGTTAGATCTACTCTGCAACATCACATTTTTTCTATATTGGGACTTTTGCAACAGCCCCAGGAAATTAGCTTTAGCTTCAAGCCAAAAAATTCTTACTTGATATATATTTACCTTTTATGAATGAAATATACTTTTTTAGGGTTACAATTTTATGAATAATAGTCTTAGCAAGATCATTGAATTTATCAACGAAATTTA
>CABTWT010000115.1 GCA_902488555.1 uncultured Anaerococcus sp. | reverse complement strand
TTTACAATACCTGCACCTACCGCCTAAAAATATGTAAGATAATATCGGGACTAAGTCTCTTGCTCTTAGCCTATGGCCACAAGAATCGCAGTGGCTTGGTGGGTAAACTATGCTTTCATATCTTATAGTTCTTAAAACTACAAGATTTGCAAAGGAAGCAAAAATACTTCCTATTGCAAATATAAAAATTTTAGTTAGTAGCATTATCAGGTTTAGTTTCAGTTTTTACTTCTATATCACCATTCGTTTTTATTATTACAGTATAGTTTTCACCCAATTCCTTTTTTAAGGCATCTGGTACTTTTGGCCATTTTTGAACGTACTCTTTTGCATAATCAGATTCTTTCCAGGTTATCTCTTCATTAACTCCATCAGCTAGTCTCATAGTAGCAGCTGATTCTAGCATATGTACATTGGCTTTGTGGGCAGAAATTGCTGCTTGTTTCTTAGATTGTTGGTATTTTGGTATTGCTATGGCAGCAAGTATGCCAATTATTGCAATGACTATGACAAGTTCAACTAAGGTGAAACCTTTTTTCTTTTTATTTTTCATATAAGCTCCTTTTTATATTGCATTTACTGAGTCAAATATTGGTATGGCAATTGAAAAAACTACAAATCCAACTATGATACTCATAAAAATAATCATAATTGGTTCTGCAAGATTTGCTATTCTCTTTAGTTTATATATGTAATCATTTGCATAATATTGGCTTGATCTTTTCAAGGCCTCTAGCAAATTTCCACTATCTTCCCCTATCTTGATCATTGATTTAAAAAGTGGACTAAAATCTTTCTTATCCTCAATACTATTTGATAGAGTCATACCACGATCTAGGTCTTTGGTGATTTTATCTATTTCATCCTTTACATATGTATTTTTAAAGGATTCCTTCACTAGCCTTAGCGAGTCATTTATTTCAATATCGCCAGATCTTAGTATAAAAAGCAAGGATGATATTTGGTATTCTAGTTTCTCCTGCCTAAGATTTCTAAAGGGAAAGTGTTTATAATGAAACTTATCTATCTTATATCCAAGCTCCTTATCTCTTTTTAGTATTAGGATAGAAAATACAATAAATAAAATACCAAGAAATACTACAAAGCCATAATTATTAAAAAATTCACTTATAGCTAACAACATTTTTGTAGTAGTTGGTAGGCTTTGTCCACTTTCTGCAAAGAGATTTTGAAATGTTGGCAAAACGAAGTTTAAGATTAGTGCAACTATCAAAATCGTCATTAAAAAAAGTATTACAGGATAGGTCAAGGCTTCTTTGATAGTGGACTTATTCTTATCTTCCTCGCCAATATAAGTTGATAAATCATCTAATATCTCAGAAAACTTTCCACTTTTATCCCCACTTTTTATAAAGGCTATAATCATAGGATTAAAATATTTTTCATTATTGGTAAAGGCTTCATATATGGATAGGCCTCTATCTAAATCCCCATTGACACTTGCCAGTGCCTTGGTAAGGTTTTTGTCAACTTTCTGTCTTTCGATGATTTTTAAACTGGTATCTATTGAAATACCAGAATTTAGTAACAATGATAATTGTCTTAAAAACAAGGACATAACCCTGCTGTTAACTTTTTGAGGTATAATGTCCTTGTTTAATATATATTTTATTTTCTTAAGATCATTCACTTTTTATACAGATAATAACTCTTTGTTTTTCTTATCAGTGATTTCTTCTAATAATTTAATATTCTTATCTGTAATATTTTGAAGCTCTTCTTCAAGTGAAAATCTATCATCTTCAGTTATGTCGCCAGATTTTTCTGCCTTTTTAACTTCATCCATTGCATCACGTCTTTTGTTTCTTACAGATATTTTGGCTTCTTCAGCATACTTGTTAACTTCTTTTGTATATTCCTTACGTCTTTCTTCTGTAAGTACTGGGAAAGGAAGTCTTATCACTTCACCATCATTTTGTGGAGTGATGCCAATATTAGCTTTCAAAATAGCGTTTTCTATTGGTCCAATATTATTCTTATCCCATGGCTTGATAGCTAGAAGTCTTGCTTCTGGGATAGTAATAGTTGCTGCTTGGTTGATTGGTGTTTCAGTTCCATAATATGAAAATGTAATACCATCCAAAATAGATTCGCTTGCACGACCTGCCTTAATATTTGCTATTCTTGTCTCAAAAGATTCGACAGCTTGCTTCATTTCTTTATTAGCTGTATTTTTAATCTGATCGTAATTCATTAAAATTTCTCCTTTACAATTGTACCTATATCTTCTTCCTCAGTAAAAATCCTTACCATATTTTTAGGATCATCTATGCCAAATGCTATTAGTGGCATATTGTTATCCATAGCAAGGCTTGATGCAGTTGTATCCATAATTTTTATTTCTTGTTGGAGGATTTCTTTATAGGTTAGCCTATCGTATTTGATGGCATCGTCATAAATATTTGGATCCTTGTCATAAATTGCATCAGTACCAGTCTTACCTAGAAGTATTACATCGGCATCTATCTCAAGAGCTCGTAAACTTGCAGTAGTATCAGTTGAAAAATATGGTAGACCTGTTCCAGCAGAAAATATAACAACTCTTCCCTTCTCCAAATGTCTTATAGCACGTCTTCTAATATATGGTTCTGCTACTTCTTTCATATCTATGGCAGTCATAAGACGAGTATCAAGGCCCATTTCTTCAAGAGAACCTTGGATCCTAAGACCATTCATAACTGTTCCAAGCATTCCAATGTTATCAGAACTTGCCCTATCGATAGTAGTACCAGATCTTCCCCTCCAGAAGTTGCCACCACCAACTACAATTGCTATTTCAACGCCTAGTAAATGGAGTTTTTTAATAGATTGGCAAATATTTTCAATAACTTTATCATCAAAGCCAAAGCCCCTATCACCTGCTAGGGCTTCACCACTTAGTTTTAATACAACTCTTTTAAATTTTTGCAAAACATCCTCCTATTAATATAAATTATAACCTATTTTGAAATTTTTTAACAGAGTAAAAGATAAATTATTTTATTATGCCTTAATTATTATTAAAATTCATATGATTTATTTAAGATTTTCAATGTTACTAATGGTCCATTTTTTATTTAACCAAAATATACCATAATTATATTGCCTATTAATTAATAGGTGAAAGGTGGTGATTAAACTTGTTTACTTCCATCTTGGAAAATTTAATTTTTCCCTTGCTAGTAGGAATAATATTAATTGCAATAAGCAACTATCATTCCAAAAACAAGTAAAAGAAAAAGACAGTAGTAGCAGCTACTGTCTTTTTTGTGGTAATTTACCATTGTTTACTTCCTATTCTTGATAAATATCAAGAGCTTTTTTAGATCAAGAGGTGGCTTCTCTTAACATCATTATATTACAATCAACTTATTTTTCAATTAGTATAAAACAAAATCAATAAAAAAAGTAACCGTTGAAAATCAACGATTACTTATATATTATGGTGCGGGATAAAGGACTTGAACCTTCACGAGAAATTCTCACTAGATCCTAAGTCTAGCGCGTCTGCCAATTCCGCCAATCCCGCATGGGGTGAGTAGTGAGA
>CABTWT010000114.1 GCA_902488555.1 uncultured Anaerococcus sp. | reverse complement strand
TATTTTATCCATATCTTACCTTTTAGTGAATTTATTTTACCTTGTATCGCTAATTAGATTCCAAATCCTTTTTCATTTGGTCAATTTTTTCTATCAATTCATTTGATAGAGGGAATGACTTAAAATTTCGGTTGAAATCTGCTTTTCTTTTTCGTTTTATCTTTGAATGATTGTTAAAAATATCAGCTTTTAGCTCGGTTGAAGTCATCCTGCTTGCTCCCTTGCTTGTGGCAAGGATTTGTATTTGCCCATCATCTGTGACCACCTTTAGATTGTGCCTACGACCTATATTTAAAATTTGCTTTTCTATGTAGGTGTCGGCCGTTTGAAATCTTTTTGTGTAGACAATTTTCATACCATATTTTTCTTCGATTGTCTCTTTGGGTCTATCAAGATTGTAGGCATCAAAGACTATTATGACTTCCTCCCCACTCATGGACATATATTCTGCCAAGTCTTCTATGAGAGCAAGTCTTGCATCCTCTAAATTTTGCCTGGCTAATTCTTTTAGTTCTGGCCAAGCATTTATCACATTATATCCATCTATAATTGTGATATTTCTTTTAGTTAAAGCCATTTTGCCTTACAACCTCGTACATAGAGATAGCACTTGCAACTGATGCATTTAGGCTATTGACTAAACCTTGCATAGGAATTTTAACTAGCATGTCACAGTGCTCTCTTACCATCCTGCTAAGGCCATCGCCCTCGTTGCCAACAACAAGAGCAACTTTTCCCCTAAGGTCAGTTTGGTCGATAGAACTTTCTGCTTCGCCTGCTAAACCATAGATCCAAAAACCTCGCTCTTTCAATTCTTCCATAGTACGGTTGAGGTTTTTTACCATGACAATCTTGATATTATTTATTGCTCCAGCACTTGTCTTATATACTGTTGGTGTGACCTTGGCTGAGCGGCGTTCTGGTATGATTACTCCATCAAAACCAAAGCTTTCAGCAGATCTAATGATGGCTCCAAGGTTGTGTGGGTCTTCTATTTTGTCAAGCAATATAAGTTTTTCTGAGTCTGATAAGTCATCCAAGGATCCATATTTGAATGATTCAACTTCGATCATCACACCTTGGTGATTGCCTTCTACATCTTTAAAAAAGTTTTTGTCTACAAATTTGATCTCTACCTTTGCTCTAGTAAGCTTATCTATGATTTTTCCTACTATGGGTGTTTTTTGATCGATGATATAGGCCTTATTGATTGCAACTCCTGCATCAATAGTTTCAAGAACTGGCTTTCTGCCATAAATCTTATCCATTACTTAAGCTCCCATTTGACGCCCTCGCGTGTATCTTTTATGGCAACACCCATTTGGTCAAGTTCATCGCGGATAGCATCTGCTCTTTGGTAGTCTTTGTTTTTCTTTGCAGCAGTTCTTTCTTCGATTAGAGCTAGGATTTTGTCTTCATCAATGCCTTCGTGAGATTTCTTGGTATTTTTGATGCCCAAGACTTCTTCAAGTTCTAAGAATTTATCTAGTACAGTCTTGATTAATGCCTTGGTATTTTTTTCATTTATTTTTGTATTAGCAAATTTTACCAAATCAAAAATTGCAGTAATACCATCAGCTGTGTTTAGGTCATTGTCCATAACTTGGATAAATTTATTTTCAAAGTCATAAAGTTCATCTATTATAACTTTTTCACCATCTGATACTTCATCTCCGCTTGCCCCTGCTAGCAAATCCTCAAGTCTAAATACAGCATTGTTTATCCTATCTAGAGACTTTGATGCACCTTCTATAATCTCGCGGGTAAAGTTAATTGGCTGACGGTAATTGGTTGTTAAAAGCCAAAAGCGGATTACCATAAGGTCATATTCTTTTTTGATATCGTGAAGGGTGAAGAAGTTGCCTAATGACTTGCTCATCTTTGTTCCATCTACTTGGATCATTCCATTGTGCATCCAATAGTTGGCAAAGGTCTTTTCATTTAATGTTTCTGACTGGGCAATCTCGTTTTCGTGGTGAGGGAATTCCAAATCTTCTCCACCAGCGTGTATATCTATGGTTTCTCCAAGGATTTTCTTGCTCATAGTTGAGCATTCTATATGCCAACCTGGACGGCCCTTACCCCATGGAGAGTCCCACGCAACTTCGCCTTCTTTTTTTGTCTTCTTCCAAAGGGCAAAGTCTAGTGGGCTCTCTTTCTTGCTTGTGTCAGTATCTTCAAGCCTATTGCTTGCTCCGTGGAGCAAGTCTTCTACATTCTTGCCAGAAAGTTTGCCGTAGTCCTTAGCTTTTGCTACTCTAAAGTAAACATCTCCATCCGATTCATAGGCTGCACCCTTTTCTACTAGGTCAGCTACAAAGCCTATGATATCATCCATTACCTCGGTCGCCCTTGGGTGAATAGTGTTTTCTTCGTCAAGATTTAAATCGTGGGCATCTTCCATGAAAGCCTTAATGTATCTGTCAGTTACTTCTTTTGTAGTAATCCCTTCTTCGATAGATTTATTGATAATCTTATCGTCAACATCTGTGAAGTTTACTACATAGGTCACGTCATAACCCCTGTATTTTAGATATCTTCTAAAGGTATCAAAGACTACCAAAGGCCTTGCATTTCCAATGTGCATATAGTCATAAACAGTAGGCCCACAGACATACATTCTAACTTTGTTTTCTTCTATTGGTATAAATTCTTCTGTCTTTCTCGTGAGCGTGTTATGAATTTTCATTTCTATAAGTTTTCCTTTACGTAGTTTAATCTCTTGGCAATTTTTTCCTTGCCCATTATTAGCATTACACTTGTAAGATCTGGTCCGTGAACTGATCCTGTGATGGCTGCCCTAATTGGGAACCACAAGTTTTTGCCTTTGATACCTGTTTCTTTTTGTAGGGTTTTCATAATTGTTGATGCGAAGTCTTGGTCTAATTCCTCAACGTCAGCAAGTTTTGCTAAGAAAGCATCAACTAATTTTCTTGAGTCTTCTTCTTTTAGTACTTCTTTTGCTTCTTCATCAAAGTCAACTTCGCTATCTTCTATATAATAATTTTTTGATAAGTTTGGAGCATCTGAGAATTTATCAATGGCTGATTGCCAGGTGCTTGCAAGTAGGTTCATCTTTTCATCAGAATAATCTTCACTGATTAGACCAGATTTTACCATGAATGGTTTGATTTCTTTTGCCAAGTCCTCTACGCTCATTTCACGAACATAATGGCCATTTACCCAGTCTAGTTTTCTCTTATCAAATACAGCTCCAGTTTTGTTTACTCTATCAAAGTCGAATTGTTGAGCAAGTTCTTCCATAGAGAAGATTTCTTCTTCACTATCTGGTGACCATCCTAGAAGTGCTAGGAAGTTGATCAAACCTTCTGCTGTGTAGCCTTCTTCTATGAAGTCTTCTACCATACCATCACCGTTACGTTTTGAATATTTTTTGTGGTTTTCATTAAGTACGGTTGGTAGGTGGATGTATTCTGGTGCTTCCCAGCCAAAGGCTTCGTATAGGTAAACGTGTTTTGGTGTTGATGATATCCACTCATCTCCACGAACAACGTGGGTAATCTTCATCAAGTGGTCGTCTACTACAACTGCAAAGTGGTAGGTTGGGTA
>CABTWT010000113.1 GCA_902488555.1 uncultured Anaerococcus sp. | reverse complement strand
GTGAGTCGATAGTTAGATTCACACGGGACTTCCCGTTATAGAAGTAGAGTATGTTTGTACTTGATGAGAGTATGTATACGTGAGTATGCATAAATTAAGGTGGTAACGCGATTAATGTCGTCCTTAGATTCTATTATTAGGATTTAAGGACGATTTTTTATTAGTATTTATTAGCATATAGAAAGGTTAAAGATAAGTATTAAGCAATTAAATAAGAATAAATAGGTGGAAGTTTAGATGATTGATTTAAAAAATATAACAGTTGACTTTGACGGCTTTAAGGCTGTCGATAATGTAAACCTTAGGGTGGAAAAAAATGATATATATGGAATTGTAGGGTTTTCTGGAGCTGGTAAATCGACCTTGGTAAGGACAATAAATCTTCTCCAAAGACCTACAAGTGGCCAGGTATTGATAGATGGAGAAAATCTTTTGGATCTTTCCAACAAAGGTTTGAGAGCAAAGAGAAAAAATATTGGAATGATTTTCCAACATTTCAACTTACTTAATAACATAACTATCCTGGATAATGTAATATTTCCTATAAGAAAGCTAAAAATACCAAAAGAAGAAAAAGAAGCAAAGGCAAGAAGGTTACTAGAACTAGTAGGTATTGGAGATAAGGCTGACAATTACCCTAGGGAACTTTCTGGTGGCCAGCAACAAAGGTGTGCTATAGCTAGAGCCCTTGCCTCAGATCCAGAGATACTTCTTTGCGATGAGGCTACAAGTGCCCTAGACCCAAAGACAACCAAGCAAATATTAAAACTACTGAAGGAGCTTAATGAATCTTTGGGACTTACAATTGTAATTATCACCCATCAAATGGAGGTGGTAAAGGACCTTTGCAACAAGTGTGCAGTTATGCAAGATGGCAAAATCGTAGAGTCCGGTTCAACTCTTTCCATATTTGCCAATCCAAGAGATACGCTAACCAAAGAATTTGTTGAAACTTCAACGAACATTACAGATACTATTGGAGAAGTTAAACAAAACATAGGAATCCTAAAGGAAAATGAACTCTTGGTTAAGCTAAACTATGTTGGAGAATCTACAACAGAACCACTTATAAACGATATTTACCAAAAGTTTGGCATCAAGACAAATATTCTTGCAGGAAATATTGAATTTATTACAGGAGTTCCAGTCGGCAATCTAATTGTAAGTATTTCTGGTGATCCGGATTCACTAAGTAAACTTGGAAATTACCTAGAAGAAAGAGAAGTTAGTGCAGAAGTATTGGGAGGTAAAGATGGGATTTTTTGAGTACTCATGGTCCATAAGAGATAGGATAATCGAAGACTTTAAGACGACCCTTTATATGTTGTTTATCTCAGCAATATTTGCTGGAATATTTGGACTAATAATTGGCATAGTAATGGTTGTCACAGACCATAACAGGATTTTGGAAAACAAGGTTATTTATAGTATTTTGGATAAGTTAACAAATATATTTAGGTCCATACCTTTTGTAATCTTGGTTGCCCTTATAGCGCCAATTACAAAAGAAATAGTAAAAACAAGGATTGGCCCTAATGCAGCTATAGTTCCCCTAGTATTTTCTTGCGTGCCATTTTTTGCTAGACAAGTAGAACAAGCCCTAGCAAGCGTGGAACCAGGAAAGATTGAGGCGGCAGAAGCCATGGGAGCTTCGCCTTTTGAGATCATAACAAGGGTCTATCTTAGAGAAGGCCTACCATCACTCTTGCGTGCTGGTTCCATAACTCTAATCTCCCTACTAGGACTTACAGCGATGGCTGGCCTTGTAGGCGGAGGTGGTATAGGAGACTTGGCCATAGCAGTCGGCTACCAACGCTACAAGGATGATGTAGTAATAGTAAGTGTTGTTTTGATACTAATAGTAGTAATTTTAATTCAAGCCATAGCAAATCATTTAATTAGAAAAACAAGTCATTAAGGAGGACTTTATAATGAAAAATTTAGGAAAATTAACTTTAGGATTGGCCCTAATTTTAGGACTTAGCTCATGTGGATCAAATGGAGATAACAAAGAGGCAATTGAAGGAGAAAAAGCTCAAACAGAAGTTGCCGATACAATCAAAATTGGTGTTGTAGGTGAGAAAAATGAAGTGTGGGAAGAAGTCATCAAAAGATATGAAGAAGGCACAGGCAAAAAGGCTGAACTTGTAAAGTTTTCTGACTATACCCAACCAAATGAAGCCTTGGCTAGTGGTGATATAGATGTAAATAGCTTCCAACACTACAAGTTCTTGGCCGAATATAACGATGCCCAAGGAGAAGAAAAACTTGTGCCTATAGCAGATACCATGCTTGCTCCATTAGGTTATTATTCTAATCAAATAAAAAGCTTAGATGAACTAGAAGATGGAGATAGGGTAGCTATACCAAATGATCCATCAAATGGACCAAGAGCATTATTCTTACTTCAAGCAGCAGGGCTTATAAAAGTAAATGGAAATCCTGGTGAAGCTATAAGCCTAGATGATATAACAGAAAATCCAAAAAATCTAGAATTTATTGAAATGGATGCAGCTCAAACTGCAAGAGCCTTAGATGATGTAAAAGTTGCTGCAGTTAATGACAACTACGCCCTAGACTCTGGACTAAGCCCAAATGAAGATGCAATATTTCTAGAAGATCCAGAAAATCCAGACGCTAAGATTTATGTAAATGTTATAGCAGCAAGGGCAGAAGATAAGGATAATGAAGCCTACAAGGAACTTGTAAAATACTATCAGACAGACGAAACAAAGAAAGACTACGACACATATACAAATGGTGCTTGGATAGCATCTTGGTAAAAAAGAAATAAGGAAAATAATAATGAAAAAAATCAGCAAAATCGGCCTAGGCCTTGCCCTGATCTTAGGACTTAGTGCTTGTGGGGCAAAAAATAACGAAAGCACAAAAACACCTGAAGCAGAAAAAGCAGAATCAACAACAGAAGCTAAAAACGAAACTGATCCATTAAAAGATAAAGATGTGATAAAACTTGGTGTAGTTGGAGAAAACAACGAAGATTGGGAAGATGTAGCAAAAAGATACAAAGAAGGCACAGGCAAAACTATAGAAATAGTCACATTTAGCGAATATAGGGAACCAAACGAAGCACTTTTATCAGGAGACATTGACATAAATGCCTTCCAACACAAAAAATTCCTCCAAGACTTTAATGAAGCAAGTGGATCAGACATAGTATCAATTGCTGATACATCAATAGCCCCACTTGGCATATACTCATCAAAAATAAAGGACTTGGCTGATCTTAAAGATAGTGCAAGAATTGCAATACCAGATGACCCAACCAATGGCTCAAGATCACTATTCCTCTTACAATCAGCAGGACTTATAGAAGTAGAAGGCGAGGATGGAGATTCCATAACTCTTAATGAAATCACATCAAATCCAAGAAACTTTGAGATAGTAGAGCTATCAGCTTCCCAAACAGCAAGATCTCTAGATGATGTGGATATAGCTTGTGTAAACTCTGGAATGGCAGTAGATGCAGGCTTCATACCAACAGAAGATTCGATTTACCTAGAAGACCACAATGACCCAAATAAGGCTATATATGTAAATATCATAGCTACAACTCAAGATAAAAAAGACAGTCCAACCCTAAAAGACTTGATTGACAACTACTATCACACGGATGAAACCAAGAAAATAGTTGATGAAATAACAAAGGGATCATCAAT
>CABTWT010000112.1 GCA_902488555.1 uncultured Anaerococcus sp. | reverse complement strand
TCAGACGTGTGCTCTTCCGATCTTGGCACGGCGGATAAAGGTCCAGACAGTTTGGAGTGCTTCGTTAAAGTCAAAGCTATCCATTTGTGCTGTATAATCTTCATAAGTTGTTTTTGCCACATAGGATCTTTCATTCATTTCCATGATACCAAATAAGCTAACATCTTCTAATATATATTTTGCCAGGTCTTTATTTGCCTTTAATTTTTCTCTTACATTTATTACGATTTCTTCTAGTTCTTGGTAAGAAACTTCATAGGATAGATAAATATTGCATTCAAATTTGATTGGTCCGCTGTTCAAATTCTGTACATTTGTTATTTGTGAATTTGGTATAGTATGCAAGGACCCATCATAATCTCTAATTTTTGTGTGACGCATGCCAAGGGTTTCTACTGTGCCTTCAACTCCCGCTGCCTTTATCCAATCCCCAACTCTAAAGGTATCGTCTACGATTATTATCGTGCCTGTTACTATATCTTTGACTAGAGTTTGAGCACCAAATGCTATGGCAACTCCTCCAATTCCTGCTGTAGCTATGATAGATCGAGTGTTTACTCCAATCATATCAAGGATTATCATTGCTATTATAAAGCCAAGTATAAATTTCACTACGGAATATAGGTTCCTACTCAGAGTTTCTATTCTTACTTTCCTATAGCCATCTTGATCCATTTTGTCATCAAAGGCTTTCTTTATAACTCTAGATATGACTTCTAATAAGAGTTTACCTAGAACTATAACTATGACTACTAGTATAAGATCTTTTATTATGCTTGCTTTCGTTAATTTTTCTATGTTGTTCATATAGACTCCCTTCTTATTGTATATAATATATTATAGCCTTAATAATTAGCAAAATAAAAGCAGCTTAAAGCTGCTAAATATTTTCTATTCTTTTTATTATCTCATTGGCCAATCTTTTATGAAAGTCTTCTCTCATATGAAGACCATCTATAAAGTATGCCGGCGGTATTTTTCTTGCATCAATCGTAGGATAAGGCAACTTCGCTAACATTTCCCCATAGGTGTCTATGGTATTGTTGATAAGCTCGTATATAGGGTAGGCTTCTTCCTCTTCTATATAGGGAGGAATTATAATAAGATTTTTATCTGCCTTTGACATTTTTAATATTTCTTTGATATTTGCAAAGGCAATTTCTGCTGATACTCCTTGGTATAGATCATTAGTCCCTGCAAATACTATTAACAAATCGCACTTATTAGCCTTAAATCTTCTAAGCAATTCAGAAGTCATATCCCCGTTTCTGCCTAAGTTTATGGTTCCATAGCCTGCTTCTTTGAGGTAATCTACGTATGATTTTTCTACTAGATATCCTTCAGTGAAGGAATCTCCTAGGCAAATAATTTTCATTTATTGTATTTTTCCAAAGCCAAAGCTGTTCTTGATGGTATATATATTTTGATTCCATCATAGTCAGTTCCAGCTAGCCTTTCTGTCTTGTAGACATAGTCATGGGAAATTCTTCCTAGCCCACCAAATCTTATCTCATCAGTATCCAAAACCGTCCTAAATTCTCCAACATCGTGTATTGGCAAAGCAAATGATTCATAGGAATTTGTAGGATGGAAGTTAAATACGTAAACTACATCCTTATTTCTAAAGGCAATAATCTTTCTGTCATTGTCAAGCCACAATCTAAATGTAGTGTTGCCCAATTGCTCGTACTTTTTGATGTGTTCAATCATAGCCTTGTCAAAATCACCTAGATAATGATATTTAAGATAGTCTGCTTCAAGAATAGACCACTTTCTTGTGGCGTGTGAAAATGAGTAACCATTACCTTCTCTTGGGAAATCAATCCATTCTGGGTGACCAGATTCATTGCCCATAAAGTTAAGATAAGCGTCCGCTCCCATAGAAATGGTAATCCATCTAATCATCTTATGAAGGGCTATGGCTCTGTCAATTTTATAATTTGTGCTATCTTTATCCATTGACCAATACATTTCCTTATCGGCCAAGGTAAATATTGTCGTCTTTGAACCAACCAAAGCCTGGTCGTGACTTTCCACGTAGGATATGCGTTTTTCTTCTGGCCTGTGGGTTGAAAGTTCGTACCACATATTGGATAGATCCCAATTTTCATCTTGCTTTTCTAGGGTTTTCTCCCAAAAATCAGGCATACCCATAGCAAGCCTATAGTCAAAGCCTATGCCAGCCTTGGATATTGCTAGGCACATACCAGGCATACCCGACATGTCTTCAGCTATGGTGATAGCATCAGGCTTTACTTCCCTAGCCAATTCATTGGCCAATTGCAAGTAATTGATGGCTGCAATGTTAGTGTTCATAGAAAAATATTTGCTATAATTGTCAAAATTTTCTCCACGACCGTGGTTTTTATAAATCATAGATGTGACACCGTCAAATCTAAAACCATCGAAATGGAATTCCTCTAGCCAATATTTGACATTTGATAGCAAAAAGTGAAGAACTCCTGGTTTTGAGTAATCAAACAATTTAGAATCCCAATCTGGGTGATCACCTTCAACTCCTGTATGGAAGAACTGGTAGTCAGTTCCATCAAACTCGTTGATGCCCTCTATAGTATTTTTGATAGCATGGGAATGAACCAAATCCATAATCACATTTATCCCCATATTATGGGCTGCGTTAATCAAAGATTTGAGGTCATTGATTGGTCCATACCAAGAACTTGGAGCATAAAAGTTGCTGACTTGATAGCCAAAAGAACCATAATATGGGTGCTCAGCTATAGCCATCAGTTGGACAGTATTGTAACCGTCTTTCTTAATTCTAGGCAAGATGTTTTTTTCAAATTCCTTATAAGTCGAAACTTTTTCTTCCTCGCCAGCCATTCCTATGTGGGCTTCATATATCAACAAGTCATTTTTATTAATTTTGAAATCTTGATCAGTCCACTTAAATTTGGAACGTGGGTTTTGCAATATAGCCGCAAAGTCATTATTTTCATCTCTTTCTACTCTTCTAGCGTAGAGAGGAATCCTATCTTTGATAGCTCCATTGGCATCTACTAAGACCTTTATCCTAGACCCATGTGGGATCGTCCTGATTCCCTTGATGAAGATTTCCCAGTCCTCATCATTTATTTTAGTAAGTGGGTGGGCATGCCTATCCCAATTGTTGAAATCGCCTATCAGATATAGGCCATCGGCCTTAGGCGCCCACTCTCTGTATATCCAGCCATTTTTGACTTTGTGAAAGCCATAATAGTGGTGAGCATTGGCAAAGTCTTTTAAGCTCTCGTTATTTTTTAAGATTCTCTTTTTTTGCTTTTCATATTCATTCATTCTCAGATTTATGTCGTTTTCGTAGTCTTTTATCCAAGGATCAATTTCTAATATTTCCCACTTTGCCATTGCTACCTCCTAGTATTATTCTTTTCTATCTGCTATTACCTTTTGAGTGATTTCTTTTGGTACTTCTTCATATCTATCAAATTCCATTGAGAAAGATCCACGTGCTGATGTTTGGCTTCTTAGGTCAATAGCGTAGTTTAATACTTCTGCTAGTGGAGCTTCTGCCAAGATAATTTGGCTACCATCTTCTTGTGGTTCCATGCCGAGTATTTTGCCACGTCTCTTGTTCATATCGCCCATAACATCTCCCATGTTATCTTCTGGAACATTGATTTCAAGTTTCATAACTGGTTCAAGATCGGAAGAGCACACGTCTGA
>CABTWT010000111.1 GCA_902488555.1 uncultured Anaerococcus sp. | reverse complement strand
TTGCTAACTTCCATTTGGTAAAAACTATACTTATTAAAGAAAGCATAAAATGCACCCAGTGGACAAATCCACTTACAAAAAGGTCTATAAAAAATAGTCGATAGAATTATGGTTACTATCAAAATTCCTAGCTTCCAATTAAATAAAGCTCCCATTCCAAGTCTTAGTGAAGGATTTTTAAGCGCTAAGGGAAATGCACCTTCTAGAATCCCTTGTGGACAGATGTACTTGCAAAAATAGGGAGGAATTACTTCGTACACATCTCTTAAGACTAGGCCTAGGGCTATGATTAAGGAAAAGAGAATCCAATATTTGATATAGCGGAGAGGCCAAAGTTTCTTAGTGGACAATTTTGGACTTGGGATTTTGTGGATCAAATCTTGGAAGAAACCAAAAGGACAAAGAAAGCCACATATTAGTCTTCCAAACATTACTCCAAAAAATGCCATTATGCCAAAAACATAGTAGGAAAATCTATATTTCTTGCTGCCCATAACAGCTTGCAGGGAGCCAATAGGACAGGCTCCAGCAGCACCTGGGCAGGAATAACAATTTAATCCAGGGAGGCAAATTTTCTTCGTTGGCCCAGTATAGATTTTCCCCTTGAAAAAGTTTGGTATATGTATGTTATAAACTAGTGTCGCTAGAGCTTGTATAATATGTCTGGGATTTTTCTTATCCAATTCCTATACACTCCAAACATAGTTTTACTGCCTTGTGAAAAACAGTGTCTGCTTCGCCACGACTTGCCCCATATACCATAAAGACTAGAGAAGTGACAAATATTAAATTTCTTATTACTTTTTTGTCAATTTTTTTCATATCATTACCTCTACAACAATATTAGCAAATAGATTGTTAATTCCTTGTTAAGATTGTTTGAAAGTAATCAAAAACTTACTTCCCCTAGGCTCATTGTCCAAAACCTCAATCTTTGCTCCCAAGGAATCTGCTATTTGTTTTGATAAGGATAGGCCAATTCCAAAGCCTTCACCATTTCTTGATTTGTCAGCCTGGTAGAAGAGATCAAATATTTTTCTTTTTTGCTCATCGGTCATACCAATGCCAGAATCTGCTATCTCTACTGTTAATTTATCATTATCAACTTTTGTTTCTATATTTATAAATCCATCTTGGATGTTGTATTTTATAGAATTTTCTATTATATTAAATAACAATCTTTGCAAGAGTGCATCGTCTGAATCAATGCAAATATCTGTGCTTCTATCAAAATTTACTCTTATGCCTTTTTTAGCAATTTTATCTTCTAGGTCAAATAGTATTTCTTCAATCAATGAATTTATACAGACCTTACTTATGTGAGGCTCTTGATTTTTGGAAAACATTAATACAGAATTTATAAGATTTGTTAGCTTTTCTAGGGACTTATCCATTTTCTCAACAAAGACCCATGTTTCATCATCCATTTCTTTTCTCTTAAAAACATCAACTTGAGCCTTCATAACTGCAACGGGTGTGCGAAGTTCATGGGCTACATTTGCCGAAAAGTCCTTTTGTTTTTTATAGTCCTTGTAGACCCTATCCATAAGATTATTAAAGCTTTCTGACAAATCGACTATCTCACTTGACCCATCTTCTATCAAAAGTTTTTCTGAAAAAGTTTCTGGCCTATCTATATCAACTTTTGCAATATTTTTTTGGAGATCCTTTAGAGGATTCAAAATTTTTGTAATGATAAAGGCAAAAATCAAAGACCCAGTCAATATCACAATGCCAGTTACTATAAATGTATAGATTTTAAAATCAGCTGACGATTGTAGGTGGGCATTATTTACAGTTACAACTATGGAATTTTTATAGCTAGGCATCCATTCTTCAATCTGCCTTAGCATAAGCTCAGTCATTTCTATTTGCTTTTGATTAATCAAATAATTTGTTATAGTAATCATAGCTATAAAAATGATAACAACAGCAGCAATCAGCTTAAAAACAATGGATTGATAAAATTTCTCAGTTTTCATAAATTCTATAGCCCTTGCCAATTATATTTTCGATTTTATTCTCTCCACTGACTTCTTTAATTTTCTTTCTAAGCGAAGACATATGGACCCTTACAGAATTGGAAAAGCTATCAGCATTAGAATCCCAAACATGGTCTATGAGCTCCTCACTTGATACATACTTTTCCTTGTTCAAGAATAAATATTCTAAGATTCCAGTTTCTTTTTGGGTGAGATTTAGTTTCCTGTCTCCTACAAAGGCTTCACGGGTGGTCGTATCAAAAGTCATACCACCAGCTTCCAAAACCGGATTTTCCGTAACAGATTTTCTTCTCAAAAGCGCTCTCATTCTAGCATCAAGCTCCTTTAGATCAAAAGGCTTTACCATATAATCATTGGCCCCAAAATCAAGACCCCTTACTCTATCATCTATATCTGAGCGAGCTGTAAGCATTATGATATTTACTTCTTTGTTGAAGTCACGGATTTCTTCTAAAACTTCAAATCCATCTTTTTTTGGCAAATTTATATCCAAAACAATCACATCATAGGTCTCAACATAGGCCATATCAATAGCTTCTTCGCCGTCTGTCGCCTTATCTACAGCATAACCATACATGGTCAAACCTTCTGCCAGTAATTCTATTAAATCTAAATCATCTTCTACAACTAATACACGCATACTTACCTCCATTTTACAGATATTATATAATATCTTTTGTTAAATTTACATAAAAAAAGACTAGTTGCCGGGTAAATCCTAATATTATTAATCTAATTTAACATAAACACGAAATCCTCTTGACCCTTACTAGGAGTGAAATCCACTGTGTAAAGTATAGACTCTGCCATAATCATTCTTTATATCTTCTTATCTTTTTATTCATAAGCATAAGATTTTTGACATCTCTTCTTACTATCTAACCCACTCATTACTATTATCTATAATTTTACAATAAATAATGACTATTTATTTTAATGAGGTATAACTACTATTAGCTATAATAATAAGGAGAATTTACAATGGTTAAAAAGATAAAGCATAGCCTCTTAGCTATCATCCTTGCTGGCCTCGTTGTTTCTTGCAATAATGCAGATACTAAGGCAGATCAAAATGTAGAAAGTGAAAATCATATAGAAGATCATGATCAAAGCAAGCAAGAAGCTAATAAAGAAGAAGAAAACAAGCAGGAAGAAGATACAGAAGAAATCAACACAGAAGATGAAGAAGAATCAGAAGAAACAAAGATAGAAACCACAGATGAAGAAAATGTAGAAGAACCTACGGAAGATGATGACCTCATATCAAATGACGGTGTCTACTATACATCCTATGACCCAACATCATACGGCGAAATCAATGAATATGGAATGCCAACTATAGAGTCTTGGAAGATTGAAGATGACATATTAACTGTAAAAGGCAGCTTGCAATATCCTTACCCTGATGGAGAGTATATAGAAAATAAAATTCACACTTTTAAATTAACTGATCAAACAACATATACCGGAGTTGGTGGTGATGGAGAATTTGAAATGCCAAAAGAAGATATCCTATCTGCTCCTGCACCATCAAATACAATCACAGTTAAAGATGGCATAGTAACAAACATTAGATTTAGCTCTTGATCTTTCAAAACAATATTTCTTCAAAATATTTTCTTATAGCTAAATAGGGGTAAAATATATAACAAGGAGAATATTATGAAAATTAGTAATAAAATTTTATTAACTGCAATCTT
>CABTWT010000110.1 GCA_902488555.1 uncultured Anaerococcus sp. | reverse complement strand
TTTGCCAAAAGATACAATATAAAGGCAAAAAACTACCACCAAGTTCTTGCAATCGACAAGGAAAACAAATTCATCAAAGTTTTGGACCAAAAATCTGGCCAAGAATTTGAAGAAAAATATGATTACCTGGTAATAGCCACAGGGGCCCACGCCAATGTACCTAAATCTATAAAGGGAACTGACAAAGACCATGTCTTTACCATCAGAAATGTAGTAGATGTGGAAAATATTAGAGCCTATTATGAAAATAATCATCCAAAAGAAATCTTCGTTGCTGGTGGTGGCTTTATTGCCATAGAAGCGGCCCATGCCTTAAGCGAACTAAAAGATACCCACATAAATATGTTCGTCCGTGGCAAAATCCTTGGAGTCATAGATGATGAACTCAAGCCATTTATAGAAGAAAACATCATAGAAAATGGTGTAAATATAATACATGAAAAAGAACTAGTGGAAATTACTGACAAAGAAGCTATCTTTGCATCAGGCAAAAGAGTCCCTGCAGATATGGTGATACTTGGCCTTGGAATGGCTGCAAATAACAAGCTTGCAAAAGATGCTGGCCTAGAGATAACAGTAAAGGGTTCCATAGTGACAGATGATGATTACAAAACTTCAGATCCAAACATCTTTGCCATAGGTGATGTTACTGATGTCAAAAATTTCTTTACAGGTGAAAAAGAGAACCTAAAACTAGCTTGGCCAGCCCATAGGCAGGCAAAATATGTAGCCAATCTCCTAGGAGGAGAAAAAATCGAAAAACAATCATTCATAGGAACTTTTCTATTAAAATCCTTTGACTTAAATATAGGAGTAACTGGTCTTGGAGAAGCAAAATTAAAGGAATTGGCCTATGATTATGACACAACGCTCATATCCCACACAGATATAGTAGGAATAATGCCTGAAGCTCAAATGGTCTATATGAAACTATTATTTGACAAAAATAATGGCAAAATCTACGGAGCCCAAGCCCTAGGCAGAGGTGTAGTAGATAAGAGAATCGATGTAATAGGCACACTTATCAAAATGGGTGGAACAATATATGACCTCTACGACCTAGAACTTGGCTACCAGCCATATTACTCAACAACCGAAGATATCAACAATGTCATAGGATCTCAGGCCATAAATATAAAAGAAGATAGACTCCCTCATATTAGAATACCAGAACTAAAAGATTATATCTTAGACTACAAAATATATGATATAAGAAACGAATCCGCCTATAAAGAATGTCATATAAAGGAAGCAGAACTTTTTACAGGAAGTCTTGAAGATTTTGCAATTCCAAAAGATAAAAAAATCCTAATCTACGATGACACAGGTTCATCCGCATCTAACACCATAAAAAGGCTAAAAAATATGGGAATAGAAAACGTCTACATGCTAGACGGAGGCATGGTATACCTACGCAAATACGCCAAATACTTTGACTTGGACTTGATTTGTGAGGATGAATAATTATATGTTAATCAATCGTAAAAGGCCAGCTATAACTCATAGCTGGCTTCATTATCTAATAATTCTTAAACAGCTCTTGGTGGCTTCCTGTTCTAAGCATAATTAGAATCAAATTACTGTCAATTATTTCATATATTACTAGCCAGTCAGATTTAATATGAAACTCATAGGCTCCGTTCCATTCACCTTTTAGCTGGTGATTTTTATACTTGTCTGGCAATTCCATATCGCTTTCTAAGTAAGATATGGCTTCTCTTAGCAAGGATAAATCTTTGCCTTGCTTTCTCATGCGTTTGAGATCTTTTTTAAATTGACTTGATATCTTGATTTTCATTTTCTAATTCTCTGTCAATTTCATCTATTATCTCATCAAAATTATTATAAGTTTTTAAATTATCTAAATTTTCTCTTACTTCCCTAAGAGCTTCTAAACTTGTTTGATTTGGAGAATTCAATTCTAATTCAAATGGTATCCCTTGGTATCTTTCCACAGCCTTTAGGAACATATTGACTCCTGTTGTCATATTAAATCCTAGGTCTTGGAAAATTTTTTCAGTATTTTTTTTAGTTTGTGCATCTACATTTACAGTTATGCTAGATTTTTCCATAATATCACCTCAATTTCATTTTACAAGGATATATCTTGTAATACAAGTTATTATAATTATAATACCTTATATATGCCATGTGTTTTATGGGTAATAATATAAATATATAGGATGTATAGGAGGAAATATGTATAAATCATCACCGATTGGGCTTTTTTATCCAGGACTTAATGATTCGCCCTTTTATAGGATTCCATCTCTTTTGATGCTTGCTAATGGAACTATAGTTGCTGGAGCTGATCAAAGGCTTGATACTAGGTCAGACTGGGGGAAAATCAATCCAGTTTTGCTTTTTAAAAAACCTGGTTACGATTTTGCAAATTTTACCAAAGTTATTGACATGGATGCTAAGGATACCACGGATGCTCCCTTTAATATCGACATGTGTCTAGTTGAAAGTGGGGATAAGCTCTATATGCTTATTGATACTTTCAAGTCTGGAGGCAACTTTTGGGCTGCCAAAAATCAAGAATCCTACAAAAAAGTTGGTGGGGAAAAATATTTAAAAATTTTTGATAGAGATGACAATGAATTTTATGTAAAAGACGATGGAAGTGTTTATGATAGTAGGGATGAAAAAACAAATTTAAGTGTTCAGATGACTGATACAATGCCATTTACTAATCTTTATAATATTTACGAAGATGACAAGATTATTGGCAATATTTATAAGGACACGTCAGCCTACCAGGTCCACCAAACTTCCCATCTCTGGCTGATACATTCAACTGATAAGGGTAGAACTTGGCAATGCCCAGTAGATATTACTAGGCAAATTGCAGATCCTAGAATGAAATTTCTCGGAACTTGCCCTGGAGTAGGCCTTGCACTTACTAGTGGTCGTTTGCTTTTCCCCACCTACTATTCCATAGGCGATGATTACAATAAGGAAAATGTAGCAGTCATCTACACTGACGATAAAGACAAGACCTTCCACAGGTCTAGGTCCATCAATTTTGGAAAAGATGAACTCCTTGGAGACTTAGGATTCAATACATCTGAAAGCCAGCTAATAGAACTTAACAATGGCCATGTTATGATATTTGTGAGAAATACTTCTGGCAAAGTTCTCTATGCCATATCAAAAGATATGGGAGAGACTTTCTCAGAACTTAGACAAGTTGACTTTGATTCTACATCAACTTGCATGGTTTCAGTACTCAAAATTGAGAGGGATAATAAGGAGTACATCCTCCTATCAAACCCAGATGGCCCAGACAGGAGCCATGGATCTATCAAAATCCTAGAAGTAAAATCCGATGACAGGATAGAATTTGTAGGAATAAAGATGATTAATGATAAGCACTATGGATATTCGTGCCTAGCCCACAGTCCAAAAAAAGACACCTACGCTCTTCTCTACGAACAAGAAGAGTTGAAAGACGGAGAGAAAAAAGATATTATTTACTATACAGAATTTGACCAAGAATGGCTCTTTGACTTGTAAAAGAAAATGGATGCTTAGAATCCCACTGCAAATAAGGGATTCTAACCATCCATTCTATTATTCTTCCAAAGTTATTTCTTGATTCTCTTCTTTTAGTTTTCTTATCCTACAGGCTTTTATCCTATTATCTTCTATGTATAGGATTTTGATTTCGTAGCCATTGTAGTTAAAAGATCGGAAGAGCACACGTCTG
>CABTWT010000109.1 GCA_902488555.1 uncultured Anaerococcus sp. | reverse complement strand
TACTTCGAAAGTATACAATAGGAAAACAAAAGTAGGTACAACTTTTGGGGTGCAGTACACTGCGCCCCGGTGTCGAAGCTATACCCTAAAATAATAATTAAATATAAGACATTAAAACAACTTATTACCCAATAAAAATATTTACCAGTATTTTTCTAAAAAATACCAAACAACAAATGCGCTGCAACCCCAGCGACCAAGCCTCCAATTGTATGTGATAAAATAGCTTTACCAGTAAGCTCTTTTGCTCCAATTGCATCCATCATTGCTACATGGGTTGATAGGTAACCTGAGTAGCACATGCATATGGATGTGAATACTGCTAGGTCATTTGCTGTGGCTAGGTTATTTGCTACTAGTCCCTTTACTACTCCAAGTGCTGCGCCAGCTGATCCTAGGGCTGTTATTGGGACTGCTATTGATTCGCTGAAGGTGAAGCCAAATAGTGGGTTTAGGATAAATGACAACTTGTTGCCTATCCATGGTAGGACTGGGACGCCTTCGTTGATTGCTCCTGTGTAGATGCCATCTGCTGGTGCTGTGTTTGTCAAAAGCATTATCATGGTACAGATACTTATTACTCCTGGGATTATTGAAAGACCCATATCTAGGCCTGATTTGCCACCTTCAAGGAGGGCTTGTATAAATCTTAGTCCGCAAGATCCGTCTCTAATTATTCTAGAATTAGCAGGTATGTCATCAAGAGATTCGACTGTTACCATTTCGCTTGTGCCATAATATTTTTTGCAAAAACTTTGCATAATCCTTACACTTACTATGGATCCTATAAGGGCGCCTAAGTTTCCAATCATTGCGGCCTTGCCAGCTCCAGGGATTTTAAGAGATCCTATGCTACCTGTAACGATTAGTCCCATTCCAAAGGCTGTACCGAGGTTTGTGAGCGATGGTAGCTGGTATTTTTTGAAAAGCATCTTAAAATTATCTTCGCTAGCTAAAGTTAAGATTGATGGGTTGTCTGACAGATAGCAATTCAATATACCAAGTGATGCTGCTCCTGGCAGATTGTATATTGGTTTCATTATTTTTGCAAGCAATACATTTATCAGCGATATAAAACCAAATTCAGCAAAAAGTGCTGATAGGGCTCCTGTTAGTACACATATGGCTGTCAGGTAAAAACAAGTATTTATCAACAAGTCAAAGGCTTGGTTCATAATAGTTGACAGCATATTGTATAAGCCCATGGTTTTTCCAAGGGGGATAAAAAATCCAAAAAATAGGATTACGAATGTAAAGTTTTCTTTGCTAATATTTTTAGTGTATTTTCTTTGATTTTCCATATAATACCTCTTACTAAATTATAATTGATTATAAAATTTATGTCTATTTGCTTGTAATAGATATTGTAATAAGTAAAATATAATAAGTAATGGAAATGAAGTTCTTCCATAAATTATTTTAAAACCGCTAAAAGCTGATGACTTCTACACTTGTAGGGCTCACCAGCTTTTTTTGAGGAGATTTATGTTAGTAGATATAGGAATTATTTTTATTTTAGGAATTTTATTGGCAAAATTTGCAGAAAAAATTGGCTTGGCACCTATAATTGGCATGCTCATTGCAGGTATTTTAATAAGTCCAAATCAATTGGGCTTGGTCAGTGATAATATTGTAAACATTAGTAGCGATTTGAGGCAGATTGCCCTAGTGACTATACTTAGCCGTGCAGGACTTTCTCTAAATTTTGATAAGCTTAAAAAAGTAGGCAGACCTGCAATTTTATTAAGTTTTGTGCCTGCTTCTATAGAGATGCTAGGCATTATTATATTTGGCAAGGTGATATTTAAAATTGACACTATTGACGCAGGTATACTTGCAGCTGTCCTTGCTGCTGTCAGTCCTGCCATAGTGGTGCCTCGTATGATAAGGCTTATGAACGAGGGATACGGTAAGGATAAGCATATTCCAGAGATGATCTTAGCTGGGTCAAGTGTTGATGATGTCTTTGTAATTGTATTTTTCTCTTCGTTTTTGGCATTAAAAACAGGTGGAGATTTATCTTTTATGAATTTCTTAAATATCCCAATTTCCATAATTACTGGCATAATATTAGGGCTTATAATTGGGAAAATACTGGGAAAAATACTTGTTAGCTTTGAAATAGATCCTATTTATAAGGCAATGATTTTTATAAGTCTTGGCTTTTTGACCTTGAGATTCCAAGAGATTGTAGGAGATTATATAGCAATATCAGCTTTGATTTCTATTATGACGGCCGGCATGGCTATAAATATGGAAGATGAGAGATTGACTAGTGACCTTTTGGGATCCTTTGGGAGATTGTGGAAGGTTTTTGAAGTGTTTTTATTTGTACTAGTTGGCATATCTGTGAACATGGCCTATGTAAAAGAAGCAGGATTTTTAGCGGTTTTACTAATACTTATTGGATTAATATTTAGGATGGTCGGAGTAAATATATCGCTTATAGGGACAAATTTAAACAAGTACGAGAGATTATTTACATCCTTTGCCTATCTGCCAAAGGCAACTGTTCAAGCTGCCATAGGTCCAGTGGCTCTATCCATGGGGCTTGCTCCAGGCAATCTTATTTTATCAGTATCTGTCATAGCAATATTAGTCACAGCCCCACTAGGAGCTATCCTAACTGATAAGACCTATGATAAGCTACTAAAAAAGAGTCAACTATAAATAAACTGAACCCCACCATCCTCAATCAGGATTTTGGGGTTCGGGTAAATTTTTATTTGTAAGATTCTTCTACTCTTATGATTTCATCTGCAAGTTTTAGATAGTACTTTTGGGCAATTTCTAGTTCAAATAGGCTGGAATCGTCAAAATATGCTTGCATTTCGTCTATTAATTCTTTTATTTTAGGGTCTTCTCCATGTTTTTCTTTCAAATCTTTGGCCCTAGCTACAAGCCCATTTATCCTATTAATGAGACCCATAGTCCTTGCTTCTTTGTCATTTTCTGTAAGTAGCTCTCTTAGGGTCCATTTGATGTTATTTTCCGTTTCTCCAGCCTTATGTTGGATGGCTAAGCCATTTTCACGCATCAGATCCAAGAAATCAAACAGATGATCTCTGTCAAAGCCAACAAAAAGTATAAAAGGGAAATCAAGACTTGGGTCATCTTCTAGTTTTTCATCGCTTTTTTCAAAACCATCAAAGCCCAATAGATAACCAATACGTTGGTCTATGCTATCTTTTTCCACTCTAATAATGCCGACATTTTGGTCATCGGCTAATTTTTCAAATTTTTCTATATCGTAATCTTCTTTGATATTATATAATAAAACTTTTGCCATATTACCTCTCTTTACTAAAATAACTATACTTTATAAGCAAATGATAAACAAATTTTCAAACTGGGTATAAATATCTATAAATACCACACAAACGGAGGGACTATGGCTATTAAGACAAGCGCTGGTTACCAAAAACCAGATTATTTAAGAAAAATAGAAAGTATATTAAGACAAGCAAAGGATGTACTAAGTCAACTTGAAAGATCAGAAAGAAAAATAGAAGGCAAATATGATTTTAATTCACATAGCTTGCTAAGAGGCAACTTTTTTGGCAACTTCCTAAGAGGCAACAAAGTATCTGCTGTAAATAGCAACATCGACCGTTCACAGCAAGCCCTACTAGATTTTCATGCCAACTTGTTGCTATTTGATGAGGACTTGGCAAAGAAGATTTATTTGCCAAGCAAGATGAGCGAATTTTCTTCAGCAAATG
>CABTWT010000108.1 GCA_902488555.1 uncultured Anaerococcus sp. | reverse complement strand
GTTTTTTGCCAGTAATCTCTTCAACCCTATCAAGGGCAATCTTTGATGAGTTTACTAGATTATCGTAAACTATGACATCATACCCACTTTCTAAAAGTTCTACAGCTGTGTGGCTACCAATATATCCTGCCCCACCTGTCAATAATACTCGTGTCATATAAGTCCTTTCACTTTAAGTCAAAAAGTATATTTTCTTGGCTTAGTAAAGCCATATGATTTTTTCTTCTTTAAGTATAGTATACGCTAAGTTTATTATAAAAAATAGCTGTTTTCTTGTCATTTGGATTATAAAACCTTTTCATCAATGTATTCATATTACAAAATCACTTATTATTATCTCTAAAATATACTAGCAGACTAAATTTTTAAGATAACATTTTCTCAAAAAGATTTGCCTTATAACTAGCTATTTACCAAAGTTTGGGTATAAAATAAGTAGTTATGAAGGAGGCTATGATGAGATTAGATTTTACTAATGTTGACTTAAAAAATATCAACGATTATGAAGAAAAAGCCATGGATGCCTTTAAGACTCTTATGGATGGATCAGGTGAAGGCAATGACTTTTTGGGATGGATTGATAGGCCAATCAACTATGACAAAGAAGAATTTGAGAGAATCAAAAAAGCAGCAGCAAAAATCCAATCTGACAGTGAGGTTTTGGTTTCTGTTGGTATTGGTGGCTCCTACCTAGGTATCAAAGCTACAGAATTTGCTTTAGATAAGTATTTTAACTCTGATAGAAAGGTTAAAATCATCTACGCTGGAAACAATATTTCTGGCGAATACATGGCTGATTTGCTTGATTACCTCAAGGATAAGGACTTTTCAGTAAATGTTATTTCAAAATCAGGTACAACAACAGAACCTGCTATTGCTTTTAGGTTCTTAAAAGAAGCTCTTGAGGAAAAATATGGTAAAGAAGAGGCTAAGGGCAGAATTTATGCTACAACAGATAAGGAAAAGGGAGCATTGAAAGACTTGGCAAGTTCTGAAGGCTACCAAACTTTTGTAGTGCCAGATGATATAGGCGGTCGTTTTTCTGTAATATCAGCAGTAGGATTATTACCACTTGCAGCTTGTGGCATAGATATAGACGAATTTATGGCAGGCTTTGCAGAAGGACGCGAGGTTTATACAAAAGAAGATTTTGAAAATGAAGCTATCAAGTATGCAGCTGTTAGAAATATGTTATATGAAGATGGCAAAGATATAGAAGTCTTTGTAAACTACGAACCAAAATTACAGTATATTGCAGAATGGTGGAAACAATTATTCGGAGAATCTGAAGGTAAGGATGGCAAGGGAATCTTCCCAGTATCTGTAAATAACTCCACAGACCTCCACTCACTTGGACAAATGATCCAAGATGGTAAGAGAAACCTATTTGAAACTGTAATTGAAATTGAAAACGCCAAAAAAGATATAGAAATCAAAGAAACAGCAGACAACCTAGATGGACTAAACTTCCTAGCTGGCAAAACAATGAATTATGTCAACAAACAAGCCATGGAAGGTACTACAATTGCCCATGTAGGCGGAAATGTACCAAATATTCGTATAATCCTAGATGAAGTTAGCGCCAAATCCATAGGCAAACTATATTATTTCTATGAAATAGCTGTTGGTGTTTCAGGCTATATGCTAGGAGTTAATCCATTTAACCAACCAGGAGTAGAAGAATATAAGGCACAAATGTTTAAATTACTTGGCAAACCAGGATATTAAAATATAATTAGTAAGAGTGCACTAAAAAGAGCCTTGCGTTACGGCTCTTTTTTTCACTTAGTATTGAATAAATTAATAAGAGGTGGATAATGAAAAAAATTTCTCTAATTGGCTTAGGAAATGTAGGGGCTACAGTTGCCTATACTTTGATAGAAAGACAACTTTGCGATACCCTTGCCCTATTTGACAAAAAAGAAGGACTCGCTCAAGCAGAAGTAAACGACTTATCTGATGGCATGGTCAAACGTGACGGCCATGTAAATTTAATAGCAGGAAAATCAAGCGACCTAGATGATAGTGATATTATAATTTTTGCACCTGGTGATATTAGCATCTTGCAAAAATATTCTGACCGTTTAGAAGAATTCAAATATACCAAGACTTGCGTAGAAGAGTGGGCTCCTATAATTAAAAAATCAAAATTTGATGGAATTATAGTATCTATCACAAATCCTTGTGATGTAATAGCAGAATATATGCAAAAACTAACCGAGATCCCTCGCGAGAGAGTCATAGGAACAGGAACAATCCTTGATACAGCAAGAATGAAAAATGCTGTAGCAAAATTTGTGGACCTAGATCCTAATTCTATAGACGGTTATGTTATAGGCGAACATGGCAACAGCCAATTTGTAGCTTGGTCAAATGTTTATATAGCAAATGAACCAATAACAAATCTTTTGGACCAAAAGACTATTGAAGATATAGAAGAATCAACCAGAATGAAAGCCTTCGAGACAATCAAGGCAAAGGGATACACATCTTACGGTATAGCAAATTCTACAGCAATAGTAGTAGAGACAATATTTAAAGATGCCAAGACTATCCTTGCAGTTTCTTCATATTCACCAGTTGATGGTTGCTATATAGGACACCCTGCCGTAGTTGGAAGAAATGGAGTAATCCGCGATTTCCACCTAAAACTAGATGAAAAAGAACAAGCTAAATGGGAACATTCAGTAAAAACAATCAAAGAAACAGCCCCAATAAAATAAGGGCCCTTGCACTTGCAAAAGACCCTCAAAAATTAGAATCCCAAAGTGGATTCTTTTTTTATGCAATTTTACCCTTTTTTCTTAGTCTATTTGAGTTGATGATAGCTGCTGATGCATCACCTGTGATGTTTAGTACTGTTCTACCCATATCAAATATTCTATCAACTCCTGCTACTAGGGCAATTCCTTCTACTGGAAGGCCAACTGATTGCAAAACCATGGCAAGCATAATCATTCCTGATCCTGGAACTCCTGCTGTACCTATTGATGCGAGTGTTGAAGTGATTACAATTGTAATCATCTGGCCAAGTGTTAAGTCTATGCCATAGCAAGCTGCTATAAATACTGCACAAACTCCTTGATATATAGCTGTTCCGTCCATATTTATTGTTGCACCAAGTGGAAGTACAAAGGCTGTAACATCGTGATCAGCTCCAAGTTCTTCGCAGCATTTCATATTTATTGGCAAAGTTCCCATTGATGATGCTGATGAGAAAGCAAATATCATAGCTGAAGACATTTCCTTGAAAAATTCTACCGGACTTAGGCCACCTAAAGTTTTAATGGTAAATGAATATACTATCAAAGCATGAAGTGCATAAGCAAGGTAGGCTACTAAAAGCACTGATGCAAGAGATCCAATAATTACTGGTCCATTTGCTGCTATAACTGGTGCTAGTAAGCAAAATACACCAATTGGTGAAAGTCTTAGGATTAATCCCATAGCTTTCATAAAGATATCATTGAGGATTCCTATAGTTTCAATAGCCTTGACTTGTTTGGTTTTTTCTAACATAAGTATTGAAAAACCAATGATCAAACTCATTACTATGATTTGTAGCATATTGTTTTCAACCATAGGAGCTATGAAGTTACTTGGGAAAATATTTACTAATGTATCCATGATTGAAACTTCATTTGTCATTTCAAAAGTTAAATCACTAGTTGAAATAACCGGGAAAAATTTCTTAAAAATATTTGCCAAACCTAGACCGATAACAATG
>CABTWT010000107.1 GCA_902488555.1 uncultured Anaerococcus sp. | reverse complement strand
ATTTCATCATCGTCATATGAATCATCGATATTGTATTCGCTGTCAAAAGATTCGTTGAAACTTTCAAATTTGATTGAACCTGAGTTTCTGTGCTTTAATAATCTAGTCTTGTGTTTCCTAATCTGGCGAACAAGAGCGTCCATGGTTCTATCGATAGCATTTTGATAGGACTCTTCCTTACTTTCTGCTCTAAGGATAGTGCCTCCATCAAGGATTATGGTGGATTCTACCTTATAATCATTGCCTTCTTGGGAAATCTTGACATCCATAGCTTGTTGGTCGTCAAAATATTTGTTAAGTCGATCGAATTTCTTTTCTACTTCATCTTTGATATCTTGGGTGATGTTTATGTTTTTTCCCACTAAGTTTATTTTCATATTCTCTCTCCTTATGCTTTTTATATTATTACCCAAAAATGTTAAAAACAAAACTATATCATTCCAAAGATTTGGAAAATACTGTATAATTAAAATAATATGATGGAGGTATTATGAGTAAAACTAAGATTAAGGATATACTAGGATACGATTTTTTGCGTGGACTAGAAATATCAAATGACAAAAGTAAGCTTGCTTACACCAAGACAAAGGCAAATTATGACGAAAACAAATATGAAAATGACATCTGGATTTATGACACAAAAGAAAATGTAACTTACCCTGTGACAAATTCAAAAGAAAGTTCTATTTTTACTTTTGACCAATCATCAAATCTAATCTACAAGGCAAAAAGTACAGATGATGAGGATGTTTTCAACAAGGTTGGAGGTCATGGAGTTGGTGAGAAATATTTTGCAATAGAAAAAAATGTATCTCGAATAGACTGGCTAAAAGATGACCTATATCTAATCAATGCAAGTGATAAAAAATCTAAAGAAGAAAAGGATAAAGATAAGGAAAATAATTATTTCAAAGAAGTAATTGATCTGCCATTCTGGCTAAACGGTGCTGGATATCTTAAACATGAGAAAAGCTCCTATTATTTCTATGATGCCGAAGATAAAAACCTATCAAAAATCATAGATTCTGATTTTGACCATGAAATTAGCTTCTTAAATATAAATGAAGATCACACAAAACTTGTCTATGCCAAGGCAAATTATGACAAGGCAAGGGTTATGGACATGCGTGAATCCTTGTATCTTTACGATATAAAAAAGAAAAAATCAAAACTTTTAATAGATGCGAATTTTTCTTTCTACTATGCCAACTTTATAGAAGATAAGATTATCTTTGTAGCAACTGATATGAAAAAAGGCGGAATAAACGAAGATGCCTTTATCTATATCTGTGATTTTGACGGTTCATATGAAAAAATAACCGACGATAAATTTGATATGGCCTTTGGCAATAGCATAGGTACTGATGCAAGATATGATGGAGCTAAGACTTTTGCTATAGCCAATAACCGACTATATTTTGTTGTAACTGAAAAAGAAGACAGCAAACTTTATTCTATAGATAAAACCGGTGATATTAAGCTAGAAATCGGCTCAAGAGTGGAAGACTTTGCTATCAATGACGATGCTTTATACTACTTTGCTATGGATAAGGATAGCCTATACGAACTATACAAAAAAGATTCTGATGCGGCTCTTATTGAAAATAAAATCACTACAAAGCTAGGAAATATAGAAACATTTGAATTTAAGTCAAATGGAGATACGCTAACAGGCTATGTGCTACTTCCTACAAAGTTTGATAAGAATAAGAAGTATCCAACTATCCTATCCATCCACGGTGGACCAAAGACAGAATTTTCTGATATCTTCCACCACGAACACCAAGTTTTTGCCAATGATGGATACATTGTAATATATACAAATCCACATGGTTCATCTGGAAATGGCGTGGCTTATAGCGATATTAGGGGCTTATATGGAGCTAAGGACTATGAGGACCTAATGAGATTTACTGATCTAGCTATAGAAAAGTATCCACAAATAGATGAGAAACGTATGGGAGTTTATGGTGGTTCTTATGGTGGATTTATGACAAATTGGATTATAGGTCACACTGATAGATTTGCTGCAGCTTGTGCCCAAAGATCTATATCAAACTGGATTAGTTTCTACGGTGTATCTGACATAGGCTACTATTTTGCAAACGACCAAACAGGTGCCGAGGATCCATGGGAAGATTTAGAAAAGATGTGGGACCAATCTCCACTAAAATATGCTGATAAGGTAGTAACTCCTACCCTATTCATCCACTCTGATGAGGACTATCGCTGCCCACTAGAACAAGGTCTACAAATATATACAAAGATTAAACTAAATGGTGTAGATACAAAAATGTATATATTCCACGGTGAAAATCACGAACTATCTAGGTCTGGTAAGCCAAAGCCAAGGCTAAAGAGACTTAAAGAAATTAAAAAATGGTTTGATGGATATTTGAAATAATGAAGATTGAGACAAAGGTAAAATTTAAAAAGACCATAAGCGATATGATCTATAGGTTCAAGCACCATGAGGTAACCAATAACTCGGCTGCCTTATCCTTCTACTTCTTACAAGCATCTATACCGCTTTTGATGGTGCTTGTATCTGTAGTTTCTAGGATTTTAGAAAATAATGCTGATGCTATATATTCACTTATAGAGTTTTTGCCATCAGCTTCACAGGATATGGTAAAATGGGTCATTGACACTATGTTTGTCAATACTAGTTCAACATCTGTTACTGTTATTACCGTGCTATTTGCCCTTTGGTCTGCCACCAAGGGTATGAATAACCTAATCACATCTATAAATAAAGCCTATGGTCTTGAGGGTGAAAATAAGTATATCAAACAGAGACTTTTTTCACTCCTTTATACAATAATGTTTATAGTTTTTATACTATTTATTTTGGTTTCACAGATTTATGGTCCTAGTATTTTGACTTTTATAAATAACAACATACTAACACGTATATCTGACAAAGCCTTTGGGGGCTTATTTGATAGCATCTTTGAGGCCCTCTCATCTCCTCTATTTAGGTTGACTTTAACATTAGTACCCATACTAATAATTGCTCTAGCCTTTGGAGTATTTTATAGGTTTGCACCAAATAACAAGAATGATAGGGTTCCATTTAAAAGTGCTTTTTATGGAGGATTGTTTGCAATCATAACTATTTATATTGCAACCTTCTTGTACTCTTTCTTCTTGAACAATTTTTCCAAGCAATCTGTAGTGTATGGAGCTTTGGCAGGTATATTGGCCCTATTTATTTGGCTTAACCTAGTATCCACCATACTTATCCTTGGAGCTGAACTAATTGATTCTACTAAAGAAAATTTCGCAATAGCTTCTGATAAGGAGATTAGAGAATTTAAAGAAAATAACAAGTCTTTCAAAGAAAGCCTACAAACAACAATCGAGGAATCTATGATTAAAAAAGAAGACAACAACGAAATAATAGATAAGAGAACATTGAGAAAGCACTTTAGAGATCTAAGATACCATATGGACCCAGCTAGGAAAAATATGGTAGACTATGCAATTTTTACAAAATTGTTGAATTCTGATATGTACAATGATGCTAAAAGTATATTTATCTACGTATCAGTGGCTGATGAGGTTGATACATTTGAGATTATCAGGCGATCTATAGAAATGGGAAAGGCTGTCTATGTGCCATATATCACCGATAGATATGAAGGTCTTATGATTCCTATAAGAATCTATGATTTGGACAATCTAATCCCAGGAGAATTTGATATACCAACATCATATACTATGGAAACTATAGAAAATCCTGATCTAACTATAGTTCCTGGCCTAGGCT
>CABTWT010000106.1 GCA_902488555.1 uncultured Anaerococcus sp. | reverse complement strand
CGCCTTCTTTGGCTCCAACTTTTACTTTTCCTTTTGCTGCGTCTTCTGACTTGAAGGTTACTGTAATGTAGTTGGTTGGAATGTCTTTTCCATCGCTACCTTTTGTTGGTTCATCTTCATCGGGCAGGTAGGGAACGACTTCGTCCGTTGTATACGCTTTTACATTGATAGTTGCTGTTGCATTATCTGTTGTACCATCGCTATAAGTTACAACAACTGGTACATTTACCGGTTTTCCTTCATCTCCAGCAACTGGTGTGTAGGTTACAACACCTGTATCTTTGTCAACCTTTGCACCTGTTGGAGCGTCTTTACCCAAAGCAAATGTCATGCCTGTCGGTTGTGGATTTGCTTCTGGTTTCGGTTCTGTTGTACTCTTTTGGTCTAGGAATTTTGGTGCTAATACTGTTGCTACTTCTCCAACTTTTCCATCAACTTCTGTATATTTTGGTTCGTATTTTGCAGATTCTCCATCCTTAACAACTAAAGGAACTTTGTCTAAGTGGTTTGCTTTTATTAAAACTTCCTTACCTGAGTCATTGGTTTTATAGATGTCATAAGTTACTTCTACGTTTGGTCCCGGATCACCACTTAGAACATCTTCTGTTGCTTCTGCTTTTGCTGTTGGTGTTCCTGTAATTTTAAAACCATTTGTTGCGTCGCCTGTAACTGAAAGTCCAGCAACTTCTTTACCTGAAATGAAGTTTACGCTCTTTATCTTGTAGATGTAATCTTTGCCTTTTGGATCTTTTGCAGGTTCTGGTTTTACAGCTTGGCTATAGGCTACTCCTACTTCTCCTGCTGCAAGTGGTGAGTCAGTTACTGCAATGTAACGAGCTCTTGTTCCTTCGATTTGTCCTGAAGGGTCTGTTAAAACTGTTTTGAAGTTTGCTTTATATAAGCCTGCTTTTTTTGCCTTGCCTGAAATTGTGCCATTATTTGAATCAATTTGTAAGTCTTCTGGTAATCCAGTTGCAGAATAAGTTGCGCCTTTCATTTCTTTGTCGCCGGCTTTTGGATTGGCTATAGATACATCGTCATAACGAGAAATGAACAAATGACTGACTTCTACGGTAAAAGAGTCTGCTGCAATTGGTTGATCTTCAAGGTTTCCGCCCGGTTTTACTCTGTAAAGTTTTGCCGTATATTCTGTTGTTTTATCAATTTTTAGTTTGCTTGTATCAAGGGGTGCTGAGTCAATAGTACCTGTAGAGCTTGGCTTTTGTGGCTTTCCTCTTCCTACTTCATTTCCATCGGGGTCGTACCATACGATGACGAAGTTGTCCGATGAAAGTTTGTAAGGAAGTCCTGTAGTCTTTGTTTGTGCAATATCTCCAGGCATTGCCGTTTTGGCCTCAGAGTCGTAGTTTGTGATTTCGAAGTTTACTCCCGGTGAGCCAAAGCCAAAATCTGCTCTAATATTATTGTTAGTATCTACTGCAGTTGTTACTCCAAAAGCACCTTGTGCCCATCCACTGTGAATACCCCAGTTACCTGTAAGACCGCTTGTGCCTGTGAACCAGTTATTATTAAAAGGTGTCATCAAACGTAGATCTTCTGTATCATCTGCAGAAATAAACATCCAGTCAATGTTAATGTGCTTTGTTTCTTGACCTAGACCGACAGCAAAGGAGCCGTCATTAGGGCTAGCTGCTACAGTACCTATGCGGTCTATCTTATCTTTTGACCAAAGTGGACCTGCTTTAAACTTATAAACATCTTTATTTCTTGCAGGTCCCCAAGTACCGTTAAATTGGATTATATAATCGCCTTCGGCATTGGTTCCTGTAGCGGGTGTTGTTACAGTTTCAGCAATCCACTTGTCCGGATCTTTCTGTACTTGTTCTTGTATCCATTCTTGAAGTTGTGTTTCTAAAGCATAGGACCATTTGCTGCCACGAATATCGTCAGGGCTGGAAAGGCTCATCCTTGCAGCTGTGGCATCACTATAGATTTGCTTCAAGGCATAGTCTGAAAGATAAGATGCCTTTATCTTAACACCTTTTGCTGGAGAAGATGGTGTTGCTACCATACCCCATTGAACACCACCAGATGGTGATTGATAGTCCCATGTAACTTTACCCCATACAGTGCCTCCACTTCCAATACCATTTCTTACTGGAGGTGTTTCTGTAGGATTTGCCTTGTGCATAAAGGCCTTCGGCTTTTCCATGAAGAGGATCTTCATGTCGCTGATGGTATTAGGCGCAACATCTGTAGTTGCCCCACCTTGTGATACCCATTGATTATCGGAAGGGAAGACCACATTTTCTCCTGTTATATATTGAAGTTGGTAATTTTTTTTAAAGCTATCCGGAAGATTTTCATCATCAATCCAGAATCTGTACTTTTCATTACCACCTGATACGGTCGTATCGGCATCAAATTTAATAATCTTGCCATCGGCTGCTACATAAGGCTTTAATCCTATGTTAAGTCTACCTTGGGCATCGGATACTGCCGTATATACCGGTGATGCATAACCACCTTTTTCAAACCATTGGAAGTAGGCTCTTACACCTGATATGGGTTTAAATTGTTGGTCTAATGCATTCCCCTGTAGCTTCAAATTAAGGTCGCCCCCTACTTGAATACCTACGTAGGCATGGATGGCATTATTGTCTTTATTGCCTACGCTTGATTCAATGGAGTCTTCCACATTTTTCTTGCTTTGTGTTGGTTCTGCAAAGATATTTGTAGGCAATGTTCCTAATATCATTATTAGTGCTAGGAACAAGGACAAATATCTTTTTCTTATTTGTTTGTTGTCCATTCTTTCTCTCCTCTCTTTTATATTTATTCATTTTAAATTTTGACCAAAGATTTGGTCGGATTTGCTTACGTAGCATGTATTGTTTTTTTAGTTTTTCACATGCAATTGTACGTAAGATTTTGTGTTATAGTTTCTTATCATATCACCTCTTAACTTTGTACTATCTAAATCTAGAGTCTTCTAGTATGGTAAGTTAGTACAATTTTCTTTCAGAAACTTCAACTTATGATAATTTGGTAAATAGTTATCGTAAAAAGCTGACGTTTTCTATGAATTTAAATACATATATTTTATCCCATTTTCACTTTTTTTCAAGCATTTAGCACTTTTTGCAAGCATTTTATGTAAATTTTATGAATTTTCTGTGTATATTAATTTTAATATTTTTATTTTGAATCTGATAATGGATATAATTCAGTTTCTGAGGTGGTTTGGTTATGTAAAATTAAAAAATAATTTTAGATGCTGGCCAGATAGGATGAGTTTTGTTTGATGCTATCCAGATAGTATGAGTATTATCATTTTTTATTTGCTTTTTTTGACGGAAGCACCAGATAAACACACTCACCCTGAGCGAATACGGCAACGCCGTCGTAGTCGAACTGATGACCGCCTTTCTTTGGGCTTTCCGTGTAGAGCCTCTCGGCTGTGGAAGCAGGTTGCTTTGAACTGACCCCTAAAAGTAGGACTAACAAACCAACTTAAGGAGGTCAGTTTTTTAATGACAAAATACAATACAGAATTTAAAATGAAAGTAGTAAATGAATATCTTGAAGGAAATGTAAGTTACAAAGATTTAGCAAAAAATACAGTATCCCATACAAGTCTACTGTTAGAAAGTGGGTTAACGCTTATGAATCTCAAGGTTATGATGGATTAAAAGTATCAAGAACTAATAATAACTACTCTTTAGACTTTAAACTAAATGTAGTAAACTTGTACTTAACATGAGAAATGTCCTATCAAAGCCTAGCAAATGAACTTAAAATCAACAATCCATCCATACTAGCTAGATG
>CABTWT010000105.1 GCA_902488555.1 uncultured Anaerococcus sp. | reverse complement strand
AGGCCTAGGATAGCCTTGAGGAAGGTAGACTTGCCCGCTCCGTTGGCTCCGACAATTGCAGTCCTTGTATCTCTTTGAATCTGCAAGTTAACACTATCCAAAACCCTGTTCTTTCCATAGGAAACATTGAGATTTTCTACTTGTATTGCATATTCCATCCTATCACCTACTTCAAATTATCTACTATGAGATCTACGTTGTGCTTGTACATGTCTATAAAGTTGTCGCCTGGCTCGCCCTTGCTTGCTAGGGAGTCTGAGAATAATTCCTGTCCCTCGCCGTGGATTACCTTAGTTTCAAAGCCCTTGCTTGCTACAACATCCCTTAGTTTTTCCATTCTTTCTGGGTTAGTTGTAGATTCTGCAAATATTGCCTTGATTTTGTGGTCTACAATGAAATTGGCTGTATCTTCTAAGTCCTTATTTGAAATCTCAGAGTCTGTGCTGACACCTTGTGGAGCCCTTACTTCAATATTGTATCTTCTTGCAAAGTAGTTGAAGGCATCGTGTGGGGTTATCAGGTATCTAGAGTCTTCTGGAATTTCTTCTAGTCTTTTTTTGTTGTACTCATCTAGGTCATCAAGCTTTTTCATGTAAGCATCATGGTTGGCTGTAATTGCTTCTACCATAGAGCTGTCATCAGAATAAAGTTCCTTGAGTTTTTCAGCTGCATTGGTAAAGGCTTCCTTGTAAAGGTCAATATCAAACCAGAAGTGTGGGTCACTTACCTTGCCTGATGGCTGGTCATCATCATCCATTTCACCAATTTCCCTATCATCAAAGCTGCTTGCTAGGGCATATCCAATTTCTTCTAGGGCATCGTTCATTTTTCCTTCAAAGTGGATACCGTGGTAAAGAACTAGGTTTGCTGATGTTAGCTTACTGTAGTCTTCTGGCTTGGCAGTGTAAAGATGTGGGTCAGAACCAGCTGGAATTATAAGCTCGATATGGGCCTTATCTCCGATGAGTTCTTCTACCATGTCTTCTATAAAGGTTGTGGTAACTGCTATGGTTTTTTTGCCATCTTCTTTGTCTGAGTCCAGCTCTTTTGTATCTTCGCCTTGCCTAGGAGCCTCATCACTAGTTTCTTTTTGATCTACTTCTAGGCTTTGTTCAGCTTGGCTACTTATTGGTTCAGTAGGATTATTTTTTGTACCACTGCCACAAGATGTAAGTGTGACCATGGTCATGACTAATAAAATAATTTTATTTAACATTTTGTTCTCCTTATAAATTTATGATTATATTATAAGTCTTTATTTTTATAAGTCAAATATTTATTTTAGGTATCCCTAACTATATTTTCTTTATTCCTAGTAAATGGCTATTCCAAGCCCCTTGGCTCCTACAATTTTGCAAAGAAAAAACAGCCTCTATGTCTGTGAGGCTGCTTATACAAGTCATTATTCAGAAAAATCTAGTTCCTTATATTCAAGATCCAAATCTTCAGCTACTGGCTGGTAGGTTACATGTCCTTTGTAGGTATTTATTCCGCTTTCAAGCTCTGGGAATCTTTGACATGCTGCTTCTAAGCCCATGTCTGCTATTGCTTTTGCATATCTTGTTGTTGCATTTGATAGGGCGTAAGTAGATGTCATCGCTACTGCTCCTGGGATGTTTGCTACAGCATAGTGTATTACATCATATTTTACAAATGTTGGGTCTGTATGTGTTGTTGGGTGGCCTTTGGTTAAATCTGTTGATCCACCTTGGTCTATTGCCACGTCAACTATTACAGATCCTTCTTTCATTTGTTTTACCATGTCTTCTTTGATTAGCTGTGGTGCTTTTCTTCCTGGGATTAGTACTGTTGATATTACAAGGTCTGCTGTTTTTAAGCTTTCTTCTATGTTTAGTGGGTTTGAGTAAAGTGTCTCAACTTTATCTGGGAATATATTTGTTATTGCTGTTAGGGCATCAATGTTTACATCTAGGACTGTTACCCTTGCTCCCATTCCTACTGCTATTCTTGTTGCTCCTGTTCCTACTACACCAGCACCGACTATTGCAACATGAGCTGGTCTTACTCCTGGCACACCTTGTAGAAGTATTCCTCGCCCACCGTTTGGTTTGGTTAGGTATGATGCTCCTTCTTGGACTGCCATACGTCCTGCTATTTCAGACATTGGACGAAGTAGTGGAAGGCTTCTATCTTCTAATTGTACAGTTTCATAACCTATGCCTATTACTCCTGTATCTACCATTTTTTTTGCCAGTTCTAAGTTGCTTGCTAGGTGAAGGTAGGTATAGATGATTAATCCTTCTCTAAAATATTGGTATTCTTCTTCTAGAGGTTCTTTTACTTTATAAATCATATCAGCTTTTTCCCAGACTTCTTTTGCTGTATCTAGAATACTAGCTCCTGCTTCTATGTAATCTTCATCTGTTATGCCTGATCCAAGGCCGGCTCCTTTTTCTATAAATACTTCATTTTTCTTGCTAAGTTCTGTTACTGCTCCAGGGATTATTGCAACCCTATTTTCTTGGTCTTTTATCTCTTTTGGAATTCCGATTATCATAATTTCTCCTTATATTGTTAAAACTTGCTTATATTTATTTTATACCCAATTTACTTTAATTGTTTAAATTATAATTTTTAAGGCTATAATAATCATATGATTAAACTTATAACAATAGATGTGGATGGCACCCTAGTTACTCCACTAAAAAGACTTACAAAAGAAAATATAATAGCCATAGACAAGGCACGTGACATGGGCGTGCACATAGCCTTAGCTTCTGGTAGACCTTATTCTGGGGTAAGGGGGCTAGTCAAAAAGTTGGGTCTAGATAGGAAAGATCATTTTTCAGTTTGCCAAAACGGATCTTATATATTTGATAATCTTACAGAAGAGCCAATTTCTGGAACCTACCAATCCCCATCTGATTTTAAAATAGTAGATGCTTTGGTCAAAGATTTTAATGTAGAAGTTTCTGCTATGGACCACGAAGGATTTTATTCCCGTCACAAAAATCCTAGTATTTACACAAGGATAGATGCAAAGATATCTAAATTGCCCATAACTCGTATCAATTACAGCGACTTTCCCATAGATAAAAAACTGGGTAGAATTTTGATTCTGGGTAGTAAATCTGCTATTGATAAACTTTACCATAATATGCCCACAGCACTTCACGAAAATTATTACGCAGTAAGAACTGCACCATTTTTGATAGAAGTTATGAACAAGAAAACAAACAAGGGTTATGCAATAGGAGTTATGGCAAAAGAACTTGGGATTAGCCAAGATGAGATAATGAGTATAGGAAACGAAAGAAATGATATACCTATGCTAGAGCAAGCTGGATTTGCCGTGGCCATGGAAAATTCCGTCGAAGAATTAAAACCTCACGCAGATTTTATAACAAAATCCAACCTAAGATCTGGTGTAGGCTATGCTATTAATAAATTAATCGACAATGATTTGATGCCATACAAATAGGACTTGCAGAATTGCAAGTCCCTTTTACTAATTTATTTTTCCCTTTAATTTATCTTTTTTATATTCTTCTAGTTCTTTTTCCTTTGCTATTTCGTAGCGAGTTTTTTTCTCTTCACTTTCTAGTCTTCTAATAACAGTTTGCAAGGATCTTTTTGCCTTTGTGATGTCAAATTGTTTAAGTCTCATATTTGTTCTGATGGCAATGTCGCTTGCCTTGCCATTTGCTGATGAAAATTCGCTCATCTTGCTTGGCAGATAAATCTTCTTTGCCAAGTCTTCATCAAATAGCAACAAGTTGGCATGAAGGTCTAATAGAGCTTGTTGGGCACGGTCGATATTGCTATTTACTGAAGATACTTTGTTGCCTCTTAGGAAGTT
>CABTWT010000104.1 GCA_902488555.1 uncultured Anaerococcus sp. | reverse complement strand
AGACGTGTGCTCTTCCGATCTGCCTTGTTATAATCAATTGTCCAAGAAAGGTCATATCTAACTAAGCCCTTTGATAAAAACCCAAGACTTAGCAGAAATACCAAGTACAAGAGCAGGAATTTCCCTAAATTTTCTTTGTACTTGTCCCTATAGGCAAAAAGAAAGCTTATAAAAATTATAATAGGCACTAGTATTGAAATCTTGCCAAAACTTATTGTAAACCAATTAGTTATGGCGTTGCCAAGCTTTCCTGTGTTACTTGATAGGATGAATATAAACAAGAATGCACTAAGGGCCATCATTATCAATGAAAAAATATTAAAATCAAATGACCGAGTGCGTTTTTTATTCTTAGAATTTTTAGGAGGCTTTCTAGCAGATGTCTTTCTTATTCTATTTTGATTTTTACTATTAGCCATAATCTACCTCCCTATAAATTATATCTGAAATGAGCAAAAAAAGAAACCTATAGGGCTTAAATAGAAAAAGCAACCACTTCCCGTAGTTGCTATTGTCATTTTTCTAATTTTGGTTTTGCTAAAATCGTAAGTATTATAAATCCTAGGCAAAAACCAATTAATATAAGGCTATTCTTATTGATAAAAGAATAATCAGCTTTAGTCATAATGTCTTTTATATTTGAAACATAATAAAAGGCTGGGAATATTTTTCCAATCTTTGTGGCAAAATCACCCAACAGTTCTTGTGGAACAAATATTCCTGTAAGAAATGATGATCCCAAGGAAAATACGTTCATTACCCCAGTTATGGTGTTTTCTTTTTTTGCAAGTTTTGAAACAAGTACAGCAAAGCAAACTATGGTTGCTGTAAACAAAAGTGCATTTGCCATCATTTGACTAACTTGTCTTGAAAATGAAAAGTCTTTAAAATATAGGCAATATAAGACTACATAAACTAGCCAAATTCCAAGACCCGATACAATATGTCCCAGGATAAGCTCTAAATCTTGCCTAGATTTTTTCATTGGAGAGATAAGATTTCTCTTTTTTGTCATCTCCTTATTGTAAGTAAGATTGATGGTCCCAACTATGAGAATTATTTGACTCATTATAACATATGCCATCATATGAAAATAATATGGGCTATCTTTTTTGTAGTTTTTGCTAATAGAATTAACTTTGACATCTATTTCTTTATCAAAATTATCCTCTGTGTTTTTTATAGCATCATTTGTAGTAAAGCCCGCATTTTCAAAAGCCTCTATCTGATTTAAGAACGAATCCAAATCATTCTTTGCAAAGAGAGTGAATGAATCATTATATACTTCTTTAAACTTTAATACTCGATTATTCTCAAAATCACTTGGTATATCTATGGCGCAGACTATCTCTTCGTAAAATAATTTGTCGTCTAGCAAGTCTTCATCTACATCAACAAGAATGTGATTTTTGTCTATAAAATCTACAACGGCTTTAGAGATTTCTGTATTTGACTCATCTTTTACATATATAGGTAATTTAGTTCTCGTAAATTTATCAACTGGATCACCAGACCCAGCAAAGATAAACATCAAAACTAGAAATATAATTGTGTAAAGCATCAATGATTTCTTGTGACTTTTTAATATTTTAAAGTAATTTTTAAAGACTATCATATTGCTTACCTCTAGTAAATATAAAAGTTAATAAAATAAGTCCTAGGGTAACTCCCACTAGGCAAATAACATTATTGTAGTACCTATCTAAGCTTTGGTAATAATATAAAGAATATATGCCATCGCTGATTAAAGCTACTGGATTGACTTTATTTATCAAAGGTGCTTTCTCAGCAATGATAATTTTTATATTAGATACCATCATTCCAGCTAGAAAAGATAATAACAGAGATATACCTATACCTAGACCAAGCTTTGTCTCAATGTCAGCCTTGTTGCTTGCTCCGATTACCATGCCAAGGCTAACCCCAGTAAGAGATCCTATGGCTACTATTAGCAACAATTGAGGGATTCTATTAGAAAAATCCACTCCCAAAACTTTATTAAAAATTAGCATAGTAAATAAGGCAATGCAAAAGTTTAACAAAAACCCTACACACATAGATGCCAAAAGGCTTATTTTTTTATTAAGTGGTGATATGGCATTTCTCTTTGCTATAGTGGTCAAATTTGCTTCATATTGGTAGATTATAGAAAGCCCCCAGGAATAGCCATATATGATTTGAAATCCAATAAGAGCATAGAAGAAGACCATAGTAGGATCCATATCCTTATTTGGAATATCACTTTCTATGTGAGTCTTATCTGCAAAAATATTTGAAATATCAGTGTTGGGATTTTTCTCCATTATGGTTCTTACCATATTTTCATTCATGGAATAATACTTTAGAATATTTACAAGAATGCTTTCTCTAACCCCATTTTTCTTTAAAAGAAGTTGATCATTTTTTTCTATATAAGCACTTACGTCATCTTGATCTAAGATTTTGTCATCTTTGGATGCTACGAGATCAAGTAAGTCTTCCTCTTCCATTTGGTCAGTAAAGTTTTTAAAAAACTCATCATCGAGCAGGCTTTCATTTACTCCAACTTTAATAGCTTCAAAATTATTTGAATCTTTCACATTGCCAAGGGCAAGTTTGAAAAACACGCCCAAAACTAAGGGAAAGATTAAAGCCCAGAAAATCATTACTTTTTGTCGCATAAAGACCCTAAGAGTCTTTTTAAATTCATGATAAAACATCCTAGTCCCTCAATTCTTTGCCTGTAAGAGACAAAAATACATCGTTAAGACTCGGAGATTGGCTCGTCAAATCATCGTATTCTAAAGAGTTTTGATTAAAGAAATCAATCAAATTTATGAGGTTGTTTTTACCGTGAGCAAAGTTTAAATGATAGTAACCATCCCTATATTCTATGTCTATTAGATGATCCATTGACTTTATTTGATCTATTTGTGCATCACTTAGCTTATCACTTGCAAAAGATACTTTCTCATTGATATCTATCAAATCTTTGAGACTTTCTTTTGTACCCTCGGCTATGACCTTGCCCCTATCAATAATTACTATGTAGTCACAGAGCTCTTCTACTTCATCCATATAGTGAGAAGTGTATATTATTGTGGCTCCATCTTGATTTAGTTTTTTAATCCCTTCCAAGATATTATTTCTAGATTGGGGATCAACAGCAACTGTCGGTTCATCAAAGATAATAATTTCTGGTTTGTGGGCTATGCCACAGGCAATGTTTAGTCTTCTTAAAAGACCACCAGAAAGCTCTTTTGGTTTAAATTTCAAGAAGTCATTGAGGCCAACCAAATCACAAGCCTCTCCTACAAGCTCTTTTCTTTTATTTTTATCTTTTATGTAGAGGCCACAAAAATAATCAATGTTTTCATAGACGCTAAGCTCTTCATAGACTCCGACATCTTGGAAAACTACTCCAATTTTTTTCTTTATATCATAAGACTCTGGGGTCATTTCTTGGCCATAAATTTTGATAGACCCACTATCCTTAGAAAGTAAGGCAAGCATACAATTTATCGTCGTTGATTTACCTGAACCATTCGGCCCCAGTAAGCCTAATATTTCTCCTTTTTTGACATCTAAGTCTAGATTATCGACTGCTTTTATTTTTTTATAGGACTTAACTAAGTCTCTAACTTCAATAATATTCTCCATGGAGTCCTCCTAAGAAAATTATATCACTATTTTTTTACCATTTTTAAATTTCACATAAATTTTACTTGTTTTTAACTGAAATTTTACAATTAAAAATCGGCCTAAGTTCATAGCTTAAAACCGATTATTTTGATTAATTATTGTGATTTCTTGGGTCTTCATCTGCTGGCCAAGCTTCTTGTT
>CABTWT010000103.1 GCA_902488555.1 uncultured Anaerococcus sp. | reverse complement strand
CGCGATGCCCTAGAAAAGCTTCAAGTAAATGATGCTGCCCTAGTATTTGAACAAGAAAACTCCCAAGCTCTTGGTGTAGGTTTGCGTTCAGGATTTTTGGGATTGCTCCACATGGACATCATAACCCAAAGATTAGAGCGTGAATATGACCTAAATATCATAGCAACAGCTCCATCAGTTATATATAGGATCAAAACCAAGGGCAATGATAAAGAGATAGAAATCCAAAACCCAAATGATTTCCCAGATCCTGCAACAATTGACTATATCAAAGAACCAATCACAAGGGCTGAGATTATAACTCCATCTGACTATATTGGCCAAGTTATGAACCTTGCCCAAAACAGACGTGGGGAACTGATAGATATGACCTATATTGATGAGACCAGGGTTTCTATCAAATACAAAATCCCACTAAATGAGGTAATATATAACTTCTTTGATAGTTTAAAATCTAGAACACGTGGCTATGCTTCTCTTGACTATGAACTAATTGGTTACCAGGAATCAGATCTAGTAAAACTAGAAATTTTAATCAACGATGAAGTTGTAGATGCCCTATCAATAATTGTCCACAGGGATAGTGCTTATACTAGGGGCCGTGGCATAGTTGAAAAACTCAAATATGAGATACCACGCCAACAATTTGCAATCCCTATCCAAGCTGCCATCGGTGGCAAGATTATAGCAAGGGAAACTGTAAGGGCCCTAAGAAAAGACGTTATAGCAAAGTGCTACGGGGGAGATATATCCAGGAAGAAAAAGCTTCTTGAAAAACAAAAAGAAGGTAAAAAGCGTATGCGTCAACTGGGCAGCGTAGCAGTCCCACAAGATGCCTTCCTTGCAGTACTTAAATATGACGACGACGAGAATTAAGAAAACGGTTAATAGCCGTTTTTTTGTGATATTTTTTGAAAGATTTGGGTATTATATATAAGTATAATACAGTGATAAAGGAGATAATATGGCTATAAAAAATGTTACAGTAGCAGGCGGTGGCGTGCTTGGTGCACAAATTGCATATGCTATTGCTTTTCACGGATTTGACGTAACTTTATGGGGCAGAAGTGAGGGTTCCATCGAGAGAATGAAACCAAGACTTGCAAAAATTAATGAAATTTATGCAAAAGAACTAGAATTAGCCCCAGCATATATTGGTGCGGAAAATCCAAATTATCCTAGATCTTTTTTTAATGATAAAAGTGAAATTACAGAAGAAAGAATCGAAGAACTTAAAAAAGTAAACGAAAATGCCTATAAGGAATTAAAATTTTCAACAAATCTAGAAGAAGCTGTCAAAGATGCTGACCTAGTTATAGAAACAATAGCAGAAATTCCAGATGAAAAAACTGAATTTTACAAAAAATTAGCTCCATATTTAAAAGAAGATGCTATTTTAGTAACCAACTCTTCTACCTTGCTACCATCTAGTTTCAAGGAATTCACAGGAAGAGAGGAAAAATACCTATCATTGCATTTTGCTAACGATATACACAGACAAAACATTGCTGAAATCATGAGACATGATACTACAAGTGATGAAGCTACTGAAATTGTGACTCAATTTGCAAAAGATATTGGTATGTATCCAGCAGTTCTCAATAAGGAACAACCTGGATATATCCTAAATTCACTTTTAGGTCCTTTCTTAGGTGCTGGTCTAAGACTATATGGGGCAGAAGTAGCTGATTATGATGATATAGACATGGATTGGAAAATCTCAACAGGTTCACCAATGGGACCATTTGAAATTATTGATATGGTTGGCCTTACGACAATTACCAACGTAGTTAAAATGAGTCCAGGTGCACTTGATCCTGAAACTGATATTGGTAAAGCGCTAGTAAAACTTGAGCAAAGAGTTGCAAAAGGTCTACTAGGTAGAGAAACAGGTGAAGGTTTCTATAAATATAAATAAATTATTGCACATTAAAAGTGGCCCAAGAGCCACTTTTTTATATTACTCGTAATATACAGCCTCTATATTATTTCCATCAAAGTCGTGAAAAAATGCTGCGTAGTAGTTTGGAGCGTATTTTTCGCGGATGCCTGGTCCTCCGTTGTCACTTGCACCTAGTTCAATAGCCTTATTGTAGAAGTTTTTAACTTCTTCTTCGCTATCTACCCTAAAAGCTAGGTGGAAATTATTTGGATTTCCTTTAACGAGCCACAATTCATTTGCAAAATTATTATCCTTTTTACCAAATCCAACTGCATCCTTAAAGTCTGCTTTTTTTATTAAACTAATTTCACTCAAAACTTTTTCATAAAATTCTTTGGATTTTTCCAAATCAGAAACTTGTAGTGTTATATGATCTATCATGATATCCTCCTAATAATTTATTACCCAACTATATTTTATATTTTTCTTTTTCTTCAAGATATAGGCTTGATGAGTATATAAATAGGTAAAAAGCAAGGGCGGTGATTAGGATGAATCCAAGGTCTCGGACTGGGTGAAAGCTTTCCAAGTTGTAGCCTTTTATGAGAAAAGTAGCTATGAAATAGGAAAGAGGCAAACTTACAAGTCTAATTTTCTTGAACTTATCCCATTTTCTAAAAATTGTAAATGATAATATTAGTCCTAAGGCAAATATGCATAAGGCTATTTTTGCATAAGAAGCAAATATCAATCTAGGCAAGGAAAGGGATCCAGAATTTATTGTAAGCCCACGAGGATCGTACAATACCTTTGCTGCCTTTTTGCCGTTATTGTTATACAAAATTACATTGTAGTCTTTTTTATCAAGTGTGAGAACTTGCTTTTCTCCACCCAATAGCCTATCTAAATAGGAATAACTACCATATATGTAGAGGGTGTTACCATATTCGCCATTCGCGTAATCTGTGTAGATTCTTGTCACATCGCCCCTAAATTCATAGATTATCTTATCATCAGTTGATGACTTTTTGATCAAATCCTTGTCATAATCAATTTGCCTAGGATTTGTTAAAAAAGAAAATACTATCAAAAGCACTGAAAAAACCAAAGATCCAATCATTCGCGAGCGATTTTTCTTGTTTTTTTCTATACTTTGGCTTACAAATTCTAAGGGTTGGTTTTTTGTAACTTCATCATCATCCAGACTTTGATAGTAATCCCTACAAGATTTGCAAGTTTTTATGTGTTCTTCTACCAATTCTTTACTTTCTTTGCTAGAAATCCCCTCTTTGTATAGGGGGATTAAGTCTTTTATAATATTACAATCCACAATCATCCTCCAAGATATCCTTTAATTTTTCCTTTGCCCTATAATAACAAACGCAGGCCCAGTTAGAAGTTTTCCCGTAGATTTTTCCAATCTCTTTAAAGGACAAATCATTTAACCTAAGCTTTGTAATAGACCTATAGGGTTCATCAAGCTTATCTATGGCATTATTTAGGACCTTTACATTATCGCTTTCTATGAGATTCTCTTCAAAGGAATCGATGCCTTGGTCAAACTTTTCTATATCATCTGTTGCCATCATTAGCTTACTTTTATTATAGTAATTGATGTAAGTATTTTTTGCTATGGTAAAAATATAGGCCTTAATATTTCTAGTATTTTCTATTTTCTTACTATTATTTATGACTTTTAGAAAAGTTTCGCTTGTTATATCCTGGGCTATATCCTTATTTTTACTCAAAGAGAGCAAAAATCTATACACATCTTCAAAGTATATTCTATATATTTTTTCGATATCCATTTTGCCCTCCTCATATATAAGACAATTGAGAATAATATTTCTTACAGACAATATTTTTGATATAATAATATTATCAAATATTAAAGGAGATGCCATGAGAAATAAAGAACTATATGAAAGAATATTTTTACGAACAACAATTATTATTATAACCATATTATTTTTAAT
>CABTWT010000102.1 GCA_902488555.1 uncultured Anaerococcus sp. | reverse complement strand
TTTTTTGTTGTTTTTCATAAATATCCTCCTATGTATAATCACTCTTATTGTAGGCCTCCTTTATTTCAATATTTATAAATTTTTGTTAAATCCATGTAAAAATAAAAAAAGAACCCCAAAATGAGTTCTTAATTAGAAAGATAATATTATTTAGTATTGTCAAAAATTTTTCTAAGCAATAATTATTTGTTAGATTTTTTAGCCTTGATATATTTGTCAATATTTTCTGCTGCCTTTTTGCCAGCTCCCATGGCAAGGATTACAGTCGCAGCTCCACTTACAGCATCACCGCCTGCAAATACTCCATCCTTGGTGGTCATAGTAGTATCTTCACTTATGATGATTCCACCCAAAGATTCTGTTTCTATATCAGCATTTGTTTGTTTAATAAGTGGATTTGGACTTTGACCAATGGAAATTATTACAGAGTCAAAATCGACTTCTTGATATTCTCCTGTTGGAATAGGGCGACGACGACCTGACTTGTCAGGCTCACCAAGTTCCATCTTTTCAACCTTGACAGACCTTACCCAACCGTCTTCACCAAGGATTTCTACAGGATTGTGGAGATTTAAGAAATTCACTCCTTCTTCCATGGCATGGTGACTTTCTTCGATTCTTGCTGGCATTTCTTCAAAGCTTCTTCTGTAGACTACGGTTACATCAGCACCAAGTCTTTTTGCAGATCTTGCCGCATCCATTGCTACGTTCCCACCACCAACTACGCAAACTTTTTTGCCGACATTAACTGGTGTATCAAATTCTGGGAACTTATAGGCCTTCATTAGATTCATCCTGGTCAAAAATTCATTTGCAGAATATACTCCATTTAGGTTTTCACCAGGAATACCCAAGAAAGATGGAAGTCCAGCACCAGTTGAAATATATATAGCCTCAAAGCCTTGGTCAAAGAGGTCATCTAGGGAAATGGTACGGCCTACTATAGTATTAGTTTGAAGTTTTACTCCAAGTCCTATTACATTTTTGAGTTCCTTTTGTACTAGGGTCTTTGGCAATCTAAATTCTGGTATACCATACATCAAAACCCCACCAGCTGTATGGAAGGCTTCAAAGATTACAACTTGATAGCCCATTTTTGCAAGATCTGCTGCAGCAGATAGACCTGATGGACCAGAACCTATTACAGCGACTTTTGCATTTTGGCTGGTTACTTCAACTGGTTTGTTGTAGGAATTACTCATATGCCAATCAGCGACAAATCTTTCAAGTCGACCTATAGCAACTGGTTCGCTTTTAATTCCTCTTGTACATACTCCCTCGCATTGAACCTCCTGTGGGCAAACCCTACCACAAATGGCTGGTAGGTTGTTGGTTTTTGCAATTGCATCATAGGATTTTTCCAAATCACCAGCTACTAGCTGGTTGATAAATTCTGGAATATGAACAGATACAGGACAGCCAGCCATGCATGGCGCGTTTTTACATTGTAGACACCTAGTTGCTTCTTCTTGGGCCATTTCCAAATTGTATCCTAGGGTTACTTCTTCAAAGTTACTATTTCTAACATTTGGGTCTTGTTCTGGCATTTTTACTTTTTCTTTTGCCATATTTATTTTGTAATCAGCCATTTCTTACCTCGCCAGTTAAGTTACACACATGATCTCTTTCTTCTTTTATGTAGTTTCTAGATCTATTCATAGCTTCGGTGAAATCTACTTTGTATCCATCAAAATCTGGACCATCTACACAGGCAAATTTCATTTGTCCATCAACTGTAAGCCTACAGCAACCACACATACCAGTGCCATCAACCATAGTTGAGTTCATACTAACTGTAACTGGTATCTTATAAGGTCTAGCTACTTCTACAACATTTTTCATCATTATTACTGGTCCTATGGCAAAAATATGGTCATAATCTTTGCCTGAGTCAATATTATCCTTTAGGATTTCTGTGACAAAACCAGGATGACCATATGACCCATCATCAGTTGCTATGTACAAGTTTTCGCTTGCTTCTTTTAGTTCGTCTTCAAGCAAAATCAAATCTTTGTTTCTAAAACCAATTATTACATCTACATGGGCACCAATATCGTGGAGATATTTAGCTTGTGGATAAGCAATAGCAGTTCCAAGACCGCCACCTACTACACATACATTCTTTCCTTTTAGACTATCAAGTTCTGTTGGAACTCCTAGTGGTCCAACAAAGTCAAGGAAACCATCTCCAGCCTTAAGATTATCCATTCTCATAGTAGTTCCACCAACCACTTGAACAATAATTGTTACATTCTCACCATCTGTAGATGATATAGTAAAAGGTACTCTTTCTCCTTTTGCATCTAGTCTAAGCATTATAAATTGTCCAGGCAAAGCTCTTTTGGCTATGTTTGGAGCATTAACTACAAATTTAATTGTATTTTCATTTAAGTTTGTTTTTTCAATTATTCTAGCCATATTGCCTCCTGTTATAATAATAACAAATCATACTTGTATTTTCAACTTTAGTAAATTGTAGATGAGAATGGTAAGGTATTTATATTGGAAAAATTTATTAAGGAGGCCAAATGAAGGAAAAATCATATTCTAATAAAAATTTGATAAAAAGATTCTTACCTTATTATAGACCTTACAAAAAAATATTAGCAGCAGATTTATTTGCATCTGCTTTAACAACAGTCTCAGGACTGGTTTTACCACTTTTACTATCTTATCTAACAGATTGGGCTCAAGTGGGCCTTCTGGATGCACATAGGGTAGTCAAGGTTGGAATTATTTTTGTGATAACAAAGATAGTTGAGGTTGCTGCAAGATATTTTATGCAATCCTTGGGTCATATAATGGGAGCTAAGATTGAACGCGACATGAGAAAGGATGTATTTAACCATCTATTGACCATGGACACAGAGTTTTTCAATGAAGCTCGCATAGGTTCATTGATGAGTAGGCTTACCACAGACCTATTTGACATAACAGAGTTTTCTCACCACGTGCCAGAAGAAATTTTAGTAGGTCTAATCAAATTAATCCTATCTTTTATAGTGTTGTTAACTATAGATTGGAAACTTGCTTTGATAGTATATGCCATAGTTCCAATTATGTTTATAGTTTCAGGCAATAAACGCAGAGACTTTAGGAAAGCAACATTAAATGTAAAAAGACAAATTGGGGAGATCAACTCAGGAGTTGAGGATACCTTACTTGGAATTTCTGTTGTCAAATCATTTGCCAACGAAGATATAGAAAAGGATAAGTTTAAAACTAACAACGATAAATTTGTCGATATCAAAAAAGATAGATATTTTGATATGGCAGGTTTCTTCATGATAAATGAAGCCTTTGCTGGTTTTATGTACGCCATATTAATATTTGTTGGCGGAATGTTTGTAGTAAATGATTATATAAGCCCAGGAGATCTTGTTGCCTTTACCATGTACTTAAATATGTTAATAGCAACTATTGAAAGACTTATAAACTTCACAGATGTTTACCAAGCTGGCTCTACAGGTATTGAAAGATTTGTAGAAGTCATGGATTTGAAAAACAATATATATGACCATGATAGTGCAGAAGGATTAGAAGATGTACGTGGAGAGATAGAATTTAAAAATGTTTATTTCAAATATCCGGAAACATCAGCAGATGAGCCCTATGTACTTGAAGATATAAACTTCTCTGTAGATGTAGGAGAAAATATTGCTCTAGTAGGTCCATCTGGTGCAGGGAAAACTACTATTTCCAAACTAATTCCTAGATTTTATGATATAGAATCAGGGTCAATCACACTTGATGGTAAAGACATCAGAGATTTAACCCTTGAATCCTTGAGGGATAATATAGGAATTGTCCAACAAGATGTATATCTATTTGGAGGAACAGTAAAAGAAAATATCCGATATGGTAAGGATGATGCCACAGATGACGAGATAGAAAGAGCAGCAGAACTAGCCGGAGCCACTGAATTTATCAAGGACTTACCATATGGTTACGA
>CABTWT010000101.1 GCA_902488555.1 uncultured Anaerococcus sp. | reverse complement strand
TTTGATATCCTACAAAGAAGTGAAGAATACACAGATGACGGGAAGATCAAACAAAAACACATAGAGAAATTTATCAAGAAAAACGAAAGTTTTATGGAAGATTATTTCGAAAGTTTTAGCGAAAATTCCCTAGACCAGCTGGTAGACCGTGGATATTTAATAAATAACAAGAAAAAGAAAGCTTTATCAAGCAAGTTCAACAACAAAATTACTATAACAGATAGTGGTATCGACCTATACGAAAACTTTATAAAATTTAAGAACTACCTAGAAGACTATTCTCTAATCGAAGAAAGAGATATAAATGAGGTCAAACTTTGGGATGGCTTTATGATTTATGCAGCTATTTACGGCATAAGTAAAAAAGTTTACAGTAACTTTACTGAAATATACCCAGAGTATGAGAATATGAGTGCCTTTGACTTCTACATGATATCAAATATTACTTCATACTCATCTGGAATAAGTTCAGCTGCAGCAAGCAACCTCTCAAGCTTTGAGTCAGGTGGTTTTGGCGGATCATCATCCTTTGGCGGTGGTGGCGGAAGCTTTGGCGGAGGATCGGGAGGTTCTGGCGGAGGTAGTAGGTAAAAATAAACACAGAAAAAGAGCTAGATGTCTAGCTCTTTTTCATTTAGAAAAGAATAAGTTAGTCCTAGTTTTCTAAGGGAAAACTATAAGGAATTAATAATGAAAAACCTAGCTATTTAATAGCTAACTATATTATAACACAGATAAAAAAATATGCAAACATTTTCTCAAAAATATTTTTTAATCAAATCCAATGTACAAAAGCAAATTTAAATATAAATTTTAAATTTGCTTTTCTAGTTCTTTAGCGTTTTCACTAGTGCCTATTAAAACCAAGATGTCATTTTCTTCTATTTCAAGACTAGGATCAAAGTCTATTATCATTTGCCCATCTCTTTCAAAGGCGACAACATTCATCTGATACTCATTTCTAAAGTCTAAATCTATCAAGTTTTTGCCCAGCCAGGATTTGTGAGCTTTGACTTCTATAATAGAAAACTCATCTGAAAACTCAATAACTTCTAGCAAATTAGTGCCTACAAGAGATCTGGCAAGTCTTTCTGCTGTATCTGCTTCTGGAAAAACAATGTAGTCTGCCCCAATCTTTTCTAAAATTCTGGCATGAGATTCACTTGAAGCTTTTGCTATGACTTGGGTAATCCCACTATCCTTACAAATTAATGTAGCCTCAATGGACGCCTCTAAATCTGAGCCAGTGGCTATTATAGCCACATCATAATTGTTGATACCAAGTGATTTAAGAGCTAGCTCTTCTGTAATATCTGCTTGAACAGAGCTTGATACCAAGCTTGCTATTTTTTCTACTGTTTTGTAGTTTGAGTCAACTGCAGTAACATAGGCTCCCTTTTTAGCTAGTCTGGTTGCTACCGCATAGCCAAATCTTCCTAGTCCTAAAACAATTATATTTTTTTGCATACATTCCTCCTAACCTATGCTTATAAATCCTTCTGGATATCTTATCAGTCTTACATCTGACTTTAAGCCAAATGATAGGGCCATAGTCATTGGACCTATTCTTCCCAAGTACATACATAGTGTAATCATAATCTTTGATGCAACAGAAAGCTTATCTGTTATCCCAAGTGTTGCTCCTACCGTTCCCAAAGCTGAAGCCGTTTCATACAAGATGTCTATAAAGGCAAAGTCCTCAATAGCTGCTATTACAAAGCTTACAAATATAACTATGGATAAAGAAATCAAAAATATAGACAAGGCTTTTTTAATAGCTTCACTGCTGATTCTTCTTTTGAAAACTACAGGTTCTTTTTCATTTTTTATTACAGAAATGACTGCTAAAATCAAAACTACAAAGGTTGTTGTCTTGATACCACCGGCTGTAGATCCAGGGGAACCACCGATAAACATAAGACTTATCAACAATATAGCTGTAGAGTCGTTAATCTTGGACAAATCTGCCGAGTAAAATCCTGCTGTCCTTGCAGAAACAGATTGAAAAAACGAAATCAAGACCCCATCTCCTATAGTCTCATTGCTCAAAACCCCACTCTTTAATGATTCAAGTAGGAAAAACCCCAAGGCTCCAACCAATATAAGGCCTGCATTTGTCAATAACACTAATTTTGAATGGGTAGAAAACTTTTTAAAATGCCTCTTATAGTAAATTTCACTTGTCACCATAAAGCCCAAACCACCAATTATTACTAGGGACATGATAGTGATATTAACAAGATAATCATCTCTAAGTGGATATATGGAGTCTCCCAAGATATCAAAGCCTGCATTACAAAAAGAAGATATGGAGTGAAATACAGAAAACCAAATGCCCTTGCCAAGACCATAAGTTGGCACAAATCTTATAGCAAGAAATAAAGCTCCAAGGCTTTCTATTACTAGGGTAAATCCTAGTACGTATTTAAAAAGTCGGATTACCCCTTCCATACTTTCTATATTTAGTTGTTCCTTTAGTATAAGCCTTGTTTTTATTCCAATCTTTTTTCTAAGTATCAAAGGAATTATAGACGCAAGTGTCATTATACCAAGACCACCGATTTGTATTAGGATTATTATTACAACGTGACCTAGACTGTTCCAGTGCTCTGCCGTATTTACTGGGCTTAGGCCAGTAACACAAGATGCACTAGCTGCTATAAAAATTGCATCTATTGGATTGGTAGGATTGCCTGACCTTGTTACAAAAGGAGTTGATAAGATCAAAGCACCTATGCTAATTAGAATTAAAAATCCTAGAGTTAAAATCAAGGGTGGGCTCTCACTTAACCTATCTAAAAATTTCCTATTGTATTTATTTTTCATTTACACACCTTTCCTAAACAATAAAAGCCCCCTAATTTGAGGGCCTAAGTCTAATGAAATTTTACGCCTCGTTTATCCAAAGTCAACAGAATGTTGATAAATATTTTTTAATAGCTTCAAGTATTGAAATTTAGAGTTTATTTATAAGTGAAGATAACTTTGTTTTTCGAAAAAACATCAGCCAATTCGCTTTTCTTTTCCTTTTTGTATCTTTGTATGTCTATAGTCATTTTACCCTTAACCTTTATAGGATATTGGAGGTAGTCACCATCATCCATCACCTTTATTGGATTTATCTTATCAAAGTCGATTTCACGCACTAACATATAGGTGTTGCCGATGACATTTATACCATTTTTTGTAATGCCCCTAGCCCATCTAGAAGTAAATATATAAAATAATATGCAGATAGTCATGATTATTGAATTTCTAAGATCTGAATTCATCAAACGAGATACTATCATAAAGAGTGCACCAAAAAATATAAGTATAGCCATATCCATCTTATTAATTCCAGGCCTTATTATAACCTTTTTGCCTATATATAAATTTACAAAGCCAAGGGCTATTAAAATCCCCATAATTATGTATACCATAAATTCCTCCTTAATCATCAAAGCTTTTTACCATTATATAATAAATCAGCCTAAGAGGGTATAAAAATAGTGAAAATAAGTTCTTTCAAAGGAGATAAAATGAGAAAGTTTAAAAGAATTATTAGCTCTATTTTGCTAACTATAATAATACTTTTACCAAAATACGTTCACGCAGATGGCTTTAAGTACATAAATTTAGATGTAAATATAGATAAAAGCGGCAAAGCGTCTGTTAGCGAAGAATGGCAAATAGACGAAAGGGACAATGATTATAGCGAAAGATACAAGAGAATCGAAAATCTTAAAGGCATAAAAATCGAAAATTTTAAGGCAAGCCTTAACGGCGAAAAATTTAGCGAAAAAGATCCTTGGAATGTAGATGAAAACTTTGAGCAAAAGACCTTCTACTATGGTCGAAACGACTCTGATGATGCAGTTGAACTTTGCTGGGGGATTTCAGAACGTGGTGAAAATAATACATATAAAATCTCCTATGACATAAATCCAATAATCATAGGCCTTGATGATAGCGATATGCTATTTTTCAAGTTTGTGGGCTC
>CABTWT010000100.1 GCA_902488555.1 uncultured Anaerococcus sp. | reverse complement strand
TCGAACTCACGGCCTCCTGGGCCACAACCAGGTGTCTTAACCAACTGGACCATACCCACCAGGTCATTACCCTATCTAGTATACACTATATAAAATATATGTCAAGTTTTTATTAAATATATTTTACAATAGTTTTACTAGCACAAGGCCTCAATATTTAACTGTAAAATATATTATATAATCTTATTTCTTATGTGTCAAGTTTTTTATAAGATTTTTTATTTAAATGTAATTTAGACTTTTAGTAGTAAAATAAATCTAGAGGTGAGATGATGAAAAATAAGAAGACATTACTTAAAATTTTTGCAATAGTTATAGCTATAGCTATGGTTGCACCAATCATATATAATGCTTATGTTTCAATAGCTAGCATATGATTATTGAAAAAATAGATTATTCTGATAAATACAATCTAATTATCCTAACCATAGCAGGTGAAGAGTTTTCTTTGACTTATGATTTTTTTATTGACTTGAATTTATCTTTAGTAGATGAGGTCGATTTTGATACATATAAAGAAATTTTAAAAGAAAATCAATACAATATGGCCAAGAATTTTGCTCTAGGAAAAATTTCCTATAGTCAAAAAACTTCTTTTGAGCTTGAAAAATTACTTAAGGATAATGATTTTGATACTGATGTTATTAATAAGACTATAGAGTTTTTAAAATCATATAAGCTAATAGATGACAAAGCTTATGTCAAATCATTTATAAACGACAAGAGCAATATATCGAAGTGGTCAAAAAATAAGATCCGCTATGCCTTAAGGTCGAAAAAAATTGATGACCAGCTTATAGAAACTTATCTATCATATATATCAGATGAGGAAGAATTCCAAAAGGCCTATGATTTTGCAATAAAAAAATCTCGTGGAAAAACGGACTATGATACTAAACAAAAAGTTTACAGGTATCTTTCTTCTAAAGGATTTGAATACGATATAATATCTAAGGCTATAGGAGAGATTTTCCCATGACTTATGGCTATGTTTATATCTTAAGATGCAAGGATAATTCTTTATACACTGGTTGGTGTGTGGACCTTGAAAAGAGGCTAGCTCTTCATAATTCTGGCAAGGGTGCAAAGTACACTAGATCAAAAAGACCATGTAAACTTGTTTATTATGAGGAAATTGATAATAAGTCTGAAGCTCTAAAAAGGGAAATAGCTATCAAAAAATTAACAAAAGCAAAAAAAGAGGACTTGGTTCGAAGTTTTAACAAATCATAAACTTCAAACAAGTCCTTTTTCTTATTTTCTAAAACTCAATTTTAACTTTTCAAAAAAGCCCAATTTTGCAATAGCTACAGCATTGCCATTAACTAAATTTTCTATAACATCCTTAAAATATTGTCCATTTTTTACAGTACCTAGAAATCTTGCACTTTTCCCATCAATAGCTTGCTTATCATTTCTGATATCATAATCCTCATCTGCTTTATTTATGAAAAATGTATCAGCAGTAATTGTACTATTAACTTGATTTTGACTAATTATCTCTACTGTTGTTTTTTCAGTTAAGAAATCTGGATTTACTTCATCTAAGATTATATAATCGTATGAAACCTCAGATAGAAGTTTATTTAAATCCTCACTTGTTAAATCATATTTATCTTCCAAAAGCGGGCTAATTATAAAGTCTAGGTTGTCTGTTTCATGGACTATAATCTTATCTAGACCTGCCAAAGATGAAAAATAATCAGCTAGGTCATAGGTTATCATCCCATCTTTTTGAAAGAAATCTTCAATATTAGAATTGGCGTTTCTCTTGGCCTGAATTAAAAGCACCTTGCCGTTTTTTTGTAAGTATTCGGCAAGATTTACAGCAAAATCAGTTTTTCCTATTCCATTTTCACCTTTTATAACGTATGCTTTCATATTCCCCCCTGATTATCATCAAGATTTTCCATATTTTGGTTGTTACCATTAATCTCGTTTGTAATATCGGTAATATTATTGTCTAAATTTTCTATCAAATCCCCGCCTTGATCTGGTACATTGTCTCCAAACTGAGCAGTATCTACATTTTCTTGGCTTTCATTTTGGTTTGTTGAGTATACATTCAAATCAAAATATTTTGCTACTATATCTCTCATTATTGGTGATACATTGTAAGAGGTATCTCCTTGGGTTAGGATGATACTTATTGCTATTTCTGGGTCATCATATGGTGCAAATCCTACCATCCATGCATAGGAATCATATCCTACTCCATCAGCGTTTTTACCTTCTACTTCAGCTGTACCAGTTTTAATCCCAATTTCTACTGGAAGTTCACTTAGTATCTTGTTGTTTTGTGCTACAAGCAAGGCTCCATATTTGATGTCTTCTAGGTATTTTCTATCTTTTAATTCTACCCTTGTTCCTTCAGTAACGTTGTTAAATAGCACATCTTGCGAATCATGGTTGGTTATCTTGTCCACCAAGGTAAATTTGTTTAGATAGCCTCCATTTGTTAGGGTTGCTATTGCCCTATTCATTTGTAGTGGAGTATAGGCATTCTGCCCTTGGCCCATAACGATATTTAACATATCTGTTATGTCCCACTCAGCTTGGTTTAGGTAAGTATATTTTATTGTATCTGCAAGTCCTGCCCTCCCTCCTTCAAGGATTAGTTCAGGATCATATCCTCTTTCATCTAGGAATTCTATAATCTTATTTCGATTCCATTCTTTTGGATTGTCTGTGAAGTTAACTATGTCTAGTACATCATTTTCAAATTCACTTCTTGATTTTTTGACTTCATCTTTTAGGTGAAGAGGAAGATTTTCATCAAGATACGCTTTTAGCATGGTCCTAGTTATTTGAATTTTCTTGTCAATTGATGGAATATTACCTGATGATTCTTTTGGTATATTTATTTCCACACCAGTTACTTGATCTAGGCCAAGTTTTTCTGCTGCAATTCTAATGTCATTTAGTTCAAGCTTGGTTCCTATAGACTTGCCATCCCTAGGGTTTTCACCTAGGGCTAGGACGTAGAAATAAAAGTTATTAGAATCTCTTATGGCACCATATAAGTTTTCTTCACCTTGGGTGATTCCATATTCTGTCCAAGCAAGGTTATTAAATCGCCTATTTCCTATTTCAATATAGCCGTAGTCGGTGATTACAGCTTGTGGGTCTAGGCCGTTTTCCAAGGCAGCAAGGGCTGTTACGAGTTTGAATGTAGATCCTGGCATGACAGCACTTTGACTGGCAATATTTAGCATAGGCCTTGGTACAAGTGGACCACTATCTTCTGGGACTTGTAAACTTTCCCAGTCTGATTGAGAAATACCTGTTGAAAATAGGTTCGGATCGTAGTCTGGCAAACTTGCCATAGCCAAAACTTCTCCAGTTTTGACATTGGATACTACTACTGCCCCACTTTCGGCATAGGCTGCTCTCCTTAGAGGTCTAAATATTCCATATTCTGATTGGTAGTCTGTACCCTCTCTAATTGCCTTTAAAACTCCTGCTAGGGATTTTTCGGCTTGTTCCTGAAGATCAGCATCAATGGATAAGTATAGGTCATCTCCTGGTTCTGATGGTGACTGTGATATAGTTTGTTTTCTATTGCCCGCTGAGTCAACAGTTACTAGACTCTTACCATTTTTACCTTTTAGATTATCTTGGTAGGATTCTTCTATACCAGTTTTACCTATGATTTCATCTCTCAAATAGTCTCTTTTTTTGACATATTTGTCCATTTCTTCTTCTGTCGCAATAGGTCCCATATAGCCCAAAATATGGCTTGCTAGGTATCTATTTGGATAAGACCTTATAGGAATAGTATTTACATCTATGCCAGATGTCGCTTTTATATTTTCCTCGATTTTTAATACCGTTGATTCGTCGATATTATATACCAAGCTTATTGGCCTATAACCGAAGTTGCCTTGTCTATTGACTTGGTTGTCAATGGTAAGAATACCAACAGCTTCAAGGTCTGAGAAATTTTCCAAGCCATTAATTTTTTTAAGATCGGAAGAGCACACGTCT
>CABTWT010000099.1 GCA_902488555.1 uncultured Anaerococcus sp. | reverse complement strand
TCTATGGCAAATCTTAAGGCAACCCTTGAGACCTTTATCAAGGAAATGTTTGGAGATGATATTGAACTTAGGTATCGTCCTCACCACTTCCCATTTACAGAGCCATCACTCGAAGTAGATGCAACTTGTCCAATATGTCATGGAGAGGGTTGTCCTGCTTGTGGTAATACTGGTTGGTCTATGGAACTTCTTGGCGGAGGTATGGTTCATCCAAATGTACTAGAAGCTTGTGGCATAGACAGCGAAAAATACACTGGCTTTGCCTTTGGACTAGGAGTTGATAGGATTGCCATGGTTAGATATGGCCTTGATGACATCCGCTTACTTTATGATAATGACAAAAGATTTATCGAACAATTTTAGGAGAAATAATGTTAGTACCTTTAATTTGGCAAAATGATTATGTAAAAATCGACAAAGACATAAAAGAAATTACAGATAGACTTTCAGAAACAGGATCTCACGTAGAGGAAGTTACTATAAGAACAAGTGAGCTAAAAGGAGTTGTTGTAGGCCATGTCCTAGAACAAGAAAAACACCCAAATGCTGACAGACTCAAGGTTTTAAAAATTGACATAGGAAAAGATGAACCAACTACAATCATCACAGCTGCACCAAACACCAAGGTTGGCGACTATCTATTTGTCATAACAAGTGGAACAAAACTTGATAATGGAACAGAAATTGGCGACCATGACTTTTTTGGTATAAACTCTGAAGGCATGCTCACATCCTATAGCGAGCTAGGCTATCCAGACAATGTTATTCCAAAGGAACTAAAAGATGGAGTTATTATCTTAAATGGAGAGTTTGAACCAGGAACTCCTGTAAGCCAAGTACTAAAATCAAATACTCCAGTTATAGAATACGAAATCACTCCAAACAGACCAGATTGCCTATCAATCATAGGTATGGCCAGGGAAAGTGCTGCAAGTTTTGGAGAAAAAATCAGCCTTCCTTCTGTAGACTATCCAGAAAGTGAAGAAAACATCATAGAGCTAACAAAAGGCTTGACTTTGGATTCTGATAAGTGCAATAAATTCATCATAAGGGCTGTGACAGATGTCAAAATCGACAAATCACCTCAATGTCTACAAAATTACCTTATCCTTGCTGGTATGCGCCCTATTAACAATATAGTAGATATTACAAACTTTGTAATGCTAGAAACAGGCCAACCACTTCATGCTTACGACTTGGACAAGGTTTCTGGCAGAGAACTTATAGTAAGAGATGGTAAAGAAGGCGAAATCCTAAAAACTCTTGATGGCGAAGAAAGAGAACTTGACCCATCAATGCTTGTAATTGCTGATGGAGAAAAAGCAGTTGGTCTTGCAGGTCTTATGGGTGGATTTGACACTGAAGTAACAAGCGATACTAAAAATATCTTACTAGAAGCTGCCAACTTTGATTCTACAACAGTTAGGGAAACTTCCAAAAAATTAGGCCTTAGAAGTGAGGCATCAAACCGTTTTGAAAAAGGTATAGCTGTTGACATGGCAGACTTTGCATCAAAGAGAGCCCTAAAACTTATCTCTGACTTAAACATTGGCAAGGTTGCTAAGGGACTTCGCTGGGTTGGCAATGATAATAGCGAAGATAAGTATGTAAATCTCAGGATTTCAAGATTAAATGCCCTAAGTGGTGTGGACTTTACAATGGATGAAGCAATAGAAAATCTAGAGCTTTTAGAATTTGAAACCATAAAAATTGACGATGATACAATCAAGGCAAAAGTTCCTTTCTTTAGAACTGACATAGACATAGAAGCAGATCTTATAGAGGAAGTTGTTAGACTTTACGGTATGGGCAAGATTGAATCAAAACCACTAAAATCAACCCTACAAAGAGGTATAAGATCAGATGCGAGATTATTGCGCGATGACCTAAAAAATGCATTAGTTGGTCAAAAGTTTTCTGAAATTACAACTTATTCTTTCATATCACCAAAAGAATTTGACAGGATGGGCCTAGACAAAGATTCCAAACTTCGCGATACAATCAATCTTATCAACCCACTTGGTGAAGATTTCTCAGTGATGAGAACCACTCAAATACCAAATATGTTGGATGTAATATATAAAAATATCAATCGTGGCCAAAAAGACCTAAGGTTATTTGAACTTGGCAAGGCATTTGTCAAATGTGATGATAAACTTCCAAGAGAAGATGACACATTAACAATGGCCTTGTATGGATCATATGATTTTTATGATATGAAGGATTTCTTTATCAAGGCTATGGCAAATGTTGGCCTAAGTGGCTTTAGCTTTGTGGCAAATGAAACAAATCCAGTACTTCACCAGGGAAGATCGGCAGATATTTACCTAAAAGATGAGAAAATCGGCATGATTGGTGAAATCTCCTATGAAATCAGAGATGAATATAATATCAAAAATGGCTGCCAAATACTAGAAATCAACCTTTCACAAATCCTTGACCAAAGGCAAGTAGAAAGAAAATATAAGGCCCTTCCAAAATATCCAGCTATCACACGCGATTATTCCTTTGTTACTGACAGGGAAGTAGAATCCAAATTTATTGAAGATATAATTAGAAGTAAGGGAGAAGATTTGGTCAAAGAAATCGAACTGTTTGATGTATACACAGGCGATCAGATTGCGGATGACAAGAAATCAATCTCATACAATGTAAGCTTCAGATCTGATGATAGGACCCTAAAGGAAGAAGATATGTCCGAAATAGAGAAAAACATTTTGAAGGAACTAGAAGAAAATAATATTATTTTACGTGGTTAGGAGTATGAATGTCTGAAAATAAAGTTCAAGTTGAAATTGACGGTGTAAACTATACCCTGCTGACAGATGAAGATGAAGATCAAATCAGAGATATTGCAAAATACGTAGAAAAGAAAATCAGTGAAGTAAAATCACAACGTTTAAGCATTGACAGACAGTTAGTTCTTACTAGCTTAAATATAGCCAATGACTTGTTCAATGTGGGCAACAAATACAATAATTTAAAAGAAGATTCAAGAGAAGCAGTAGAAAATTATCCAAGCCTTAGCGAAGATTATAAAAAAGCTATAGAAGAAAATGAAAATCTCAGAAATAGGCTTGATGAAAAGTTAGAGCAAAACAAAAATCTTGAAGAAGATAATGCAAATTTATTTAGAAAAGTCAAAAACAACGAAGAGGCCACAAGAACCATAGAAAAACTTAGAAATGAAGTAAAAAAACTCCAAGAAGAAGTTATCAGCCTAAAAGCAGAAAATGATAATTTTAAGGAAAAACTTTAATGACAAAAACTGAAATCCTAGCACCTGTTGGCAACTACGACATGCTTTATGCAGGTCTTGCTGCTGGTGCTGATAGCTTTTATTTAAGCCTTGATGAATTTGGTGCAAGAGCCTATGCCGAAAATTTCACTATCGAGAGTATCAAAGAAGTGATAGACTTAGTCCATCTCTTTGGCAAGAGGGTATTTATAACCATGAATACCCTCATAAAAGATAGTGAAATGGCAAAGGCTATTTCCTATGTAGAAAAACTTTATGAGTATGGAACTGACGGGCTAATTATCCAAGATATAGGATTTTTCTCTATCATAAAAGATAAGGTTCCTGGCATGGAGCTTCATGCATCAACTCAGATGGCTGTTAGGGAATACTACGGGGCAAAATATCTTGCTTCTCTTGGATTTGATAGGATTGTCATAGCCAGAGAAACTCCGATAGAAGAGATTAGAAAAATCGCCAAACTTCCTTGCGAACTAGAAGTTTTTGTCCATGGTTCCTTGTGTGTGTCCTATTCTGGTGAATGTTTGATGAGTTCATATTTTGGTGGCAGATCTGCAAATAGGGGTAGGTGTGCCGGACCTTGCAGGCAAAAATACCAGCTCATATCAAATGGGAAGGTTCTTGCTGATGATTATTTTCTCAATATGAAAGACCTAAATGCCATAGACAATATGGACCAGCTTTTAGAAATTGGTGTAGATTGCATCAAGATTGAAGGTCGTATGAAGACAGCAGAATACGTATATACGGCTGTTTCTAACTATAAGTCCAATATTTATGAGAATAAGTACAGTAAAAATGATTTGCTAGATTCATCAAATAGAGGCTACACTGATGGTTTTATTTTCGG
>CABTWT010000098.1 GCA_902488555.1 uncultured Anaerococcus sp. | reverse complement strand
GATAATTATTCTATAGAATTTAAAAATGTAAGTTTTTCTTATGAAAAAAAGACCAAGATAATAGATAATTTATCTTTTAAATTAGACGAAAATAAAGTTTATGCCCTAGTAGGTCCATCTGGGGGCGGTAAATCAACTATTGCAAAACTTATTTCCGCTTTATATCCTATAGATTCTGGGGAAATACTTCTAGGTGATAAAAACATTTACTCTTATAAAAAAGAGACCTTGATGGATAATATTGGCATGGTTTACCAAAACCCAAAACTATTTCAAGGAATTTCAATTTTTGAAAATGTAAAACTTGCAAAAAAGGATGCAAGTGACAAGGAAGTTTATGAGGCTTTAAGACTTTCTAAGTGTGATCAATTCATAGATAGGTTTGAAGATGGTTATGATTCTATAATTGGAGCAAGCGGGATCAATTTATCAGGTGGAGAGATACAAAGAGTATCTATAGCAAGGATATTTCTAAAAGACCCTAAGGTCATTATTTTAGATGAAGCATCGGCTGCAGCAGATCCAGAAAATGAATATGAAATTCAACAAGCCTTCAAAAGTCTAATGGAAGGCAAAACAGTCATTATGATAGCTCACAGATTATCTTCTATTCGTGGAGTTGATGAGATTTTAGTAGTTGAAGACGGAAATATCATTGAGCGAGGAAGTCATGATTATTTGATGGAAAAGGGAGCTAGGTACAAACAATTTGTAGATTTGTATGATGAAGCCAACCAATGGAGGATAAGCTAATGAAAGATTATTTAAAAAATAGATTTGCTCTAACAGCTGAGGGTGCAAAGGGAACATCAATAGCTATTCTCTATTCAACCCTTAAAAACCTATCTTTTATGTTGCCTATATTTTTGCTAATGTATACAATCCAGGGGCTGTTGGATCTTGGGGAATTTTCTCTTAAAGCTACTATAATATCCTATATAATTGTAGCTATTATAATGGCCTTGGTACTTGATAAGGATTATAAGACAACCTATAACGAGACCTACAAAGAAAGTGCAAATTTAAGGATTAGTCTTGCTGAGAAATTAAAAGATTTGCCCCTATCATTTTATGCTAGCCACGATCTTACAGATTTATCCCAAACTATAATGAAGGATGTAGAAACTATAGAACACTGTCTAAGTCATTCCATCCCAGGATTTTATGGTTTTATAATTAGTTTTTGCATCGTTTCAATTTTGTTATTAATAGGAAATGTTAGACTAGCCTTGGCTATAATTATTCCGATTTTAGCAAGTATATTGTTGACATTTTTATCTAAAAATAGGCAAAAGAAAGCGACAGGAGAATATTACAAAGATCAAAGAGAATCTGCTAGGATTTTTCAAGAGCTTATAGACTCATCTACAGAAATCAAAGCTTATAATTTAAGCGAAAGCAAAGAAAAAGAAGCGATTAATTTTGTAAATAAGCTTGAGAAAAAACACGTTGCTACTGAAATATCTCAAGTTATACCGGTAACACTTTCACAAATAGTGGCAAAATTTGCTTTGGGTTTTGCCATATATTTTGGCTTAAAGGAACTTATTGAGGGTAATATAAATATTCTATACTTTTCCGGCTACTTATTTGCTGCGGCAAGGCTAATAGACGGAGTAGATCAATTTGTAACATACTATGGAGAATTTATGTATATAGATTCACCAGTTGAAAAAATTAAATCCATCGAATTGGCGAATATGCAAGAAGGTCAAAGAAGTGATATAAAATCTTTTGATATTTCTTGTGAAAATTTGGAGTTTTCCTATAAAGATGGCAAGAAAGTAATAGATGGTATTTCCTTTAATAGTTACCAAGATAAAGTAAGTGCCTTGGTAGGACCATCTGGTTGCGGAAAAACAACTGTACTTCGACTCTTATCAAGACTTTATGATTATGATAAAGGAAAGATATCTATAGATGGCAAAGAAATAAGCACCGTGGACACTAAGGATTTATTTGGCCACATATCCATGGTATTTCAAGATGTAATATTATTTAATGGAAGCGTTATGGATAATATAAGGCTTGGAGATTTATCCGCAAGTGATGATGAAGTTTTGAAAGCTGCAAGACTTGCCAATTGCGACGAGTTTGTAAACAAACTTCCAATGGGATATAAAACTCTTATTGGAGAAAATGGCTCAAACTTATCTGGAGGAGAGAGACAGAGAATTTCAATAGCTAGGGCATTTTTAAAAAATGCAGAAATAATTTTGTTAGACGAAATAGCAGCTTCTTTAGATGTAGAAAACGAAAAGTATATCCAAGAGTCTTTAAATGAACTAACAAAAAATAAGACAGTAGTGCTCATATCTCACAGAATGAAGTCAATTCAAAATGTAGATCAAATTATAGTTATGAATGAGGGGAAAATCGAAGCTTTAGGAACTCATGAATTTCTTTTGGACAATAGTAAAACTTACGCAAAAATGATAGAAAGCTCAAGGCTTTCTGAGGAGTTTGTATACTGATGGAGGTTTTTATAAGTGAATAAATTTAATGTACGAGATTTAGTAAATGCAGGAGTATTTTCTCTTTTAGTCGTTATGGCAGTATGGGTTGCTGGCATGATAGGTTTTATACCTGTGCTCATGCCTCTTGTTCCTTTTGCATGTTGCTTGGTATCAGGGCCTGTTTTTATGCTGTATTCAACAAAAATAGACAAATTTGGCATGATTTTGATAATGGGCATAATTTTTGGCTTAGTATTTTCTTTAAGTGGTCATGGAGCACTTACTCTTCCACTGATTGTTATCATTGCTTTAGTTTCAGAATTTATAATGAAAAAAGGTAATTACAAAAGCATAAAATATGCAAGATTAACTTATATGTTTTTTTCATTATTTTCTGCTACTAACCTATTACCTTTATATATAGCTAGAGATTCATATAAAGAGAATTTGATAAGCCAAGGTTATAAAGCAGACTTTGTAGAAAAGTTAATGTCAGTAATGCCTACTTGGTCATTTGTTCCAATCGTGGCTCTTGGTATATTGGGTGCTTATCTAGGTTGTACTCTAGGAATAAAAATACTTAAAAAACACTTTATAAAAGCAGGAATGGCATAGATGAAGCTTGATTTTAGAACAAAACTACTTTTAACTACAGTAGTAGGAGTTGTTGTAATTGAAGGGAGCTTAGTACATAACTATTATTATTTAGGAATGTTCTTGTGTTTCTTACCTTATATTTTTGCCTTGGTAGATAAAAGATGGTCAATGCTTATAAGGGGAGTGGTAGTAAATACTCTTGCCATTGTAGGAAATAAATACTTATTAATACTTCCTCAAAATATATGGACTATGATATTAAACTTGTATTGTGGAATTACTATGAGTATATTACCAGGCTTTATGATGGGTTATTATACAATTAGCACTACTACTATGAGTGATCTAGTTTATGCTCTAAAAAAAATAAAGTTTCCTGATTATATAATAATACCAATTTCAGTTATGTTTAGATTTTTTTATTCCATAAAAGAGGACTATAAAAAAAAAATTGAGGCTATCTACATGCACGGATTGACGGCTAAAAATTTCTTTAAAGATCCAGCTAGGATTTTGGAATATAAATTTGTTCCCTTGCTAATGATAACCTCACAAACAGCTGATAATGTATCAATATCAGCAATGACAAGAGGGATGAAAGTAGGATGTGAACGTTCTAGTATATCAAATGCAAAACTTAAATTTTTTGATTATGTCTTTTTAGTTTTTTCCTTGCTTTTAATAATTTTATTTATAAGGGGAAAGATATGCTAGAATTTAAAGATTTTGGATTGGACTACGAAGATTTTGACAAAAAAAGATATAAGATATTAGAAAATGTCAATATTACTTTTGAAAAAGGATCTGTAAGTGTAATAACTGGGGAATCCGGCTCTGGTAAGTCATCGATTATTAAAGCTATCAATGGAATAATTCCTGAGATTGATAAGGCAAAATTGAGTGGAAAAATTGAATTAGATGGTAAAAATCTAGTGGATATGACCATAGCAGATAGAAGTAAGTTTATATCGACGGTATTTCAAAATCCTAAAAATCAATTTTATGCGGTAAACTCTCTTGATGAGATAGCCTTTGCTTTGGAAAATAGAAATATAAAAAGAGAT
>CABTWT010000097.1 GCA_902488555.1 uncultured Anaerococcus sp. | reverse complement strand
TATTGATATTTCTACTTTAGCATCCAAAGTACTTTTTTTCTTTGCATTAAATCCTGATCCATTAGTAAATCTTTTGGATTTAGCGGAAGAAGCAGTCCTGCCTATACCACCAAAAAGTGTATCAAAAAAGTCTGAAAATCCACTATCTCCACCTGTTGAATAGCTATAGCTAGTTCCCCTACCAAAGTTTCCAAAGTCAAAACCAAAATCGCTTGGATTGAAGTTTTGTCCACCAGAGAAATTAGCGTTCTTACCAAACATATCGTATTTTTTTCTCTTTTCAGGATCTGAAAGCACTTCATATGCTTCATTTATTTCACTAAATTTTTCATGTGCATCTTTATCATCTGGATGAAGGTCTGGGTGGTACTTTTTTGCAAGTTTTCTGTACGCTTTTTTGATATCAGCATCGCTTGCTTTTTTGTCCACTCCTAATAATTCATAATAATCTCTATATTTCATGCGTGCCTCCACCTTTATCGTTATTTGACCATCTCTGACCTTAATCTAATTATACTATCACACATTCCTAATTCAAGTTTTCTAATATAATTTTTTACTATCTAAAGATTTCTTTTAAATAAGTTAAAAATAAGTACAAACTTACAAAAGCCATCGTAAGATGGCCTTTACTTAATGATCGTATTTTACAAGGGATATTACCTTATAGTCTTTTAGTACTTGCCTAGCATTTAATTCTTCAAGTTCAATTAAGAATTCAAATGCAGCTACTTCTGCACCAAGGGTTTCAATTAGTTTAGCACAAGCTTTTGCAGATCCACCTGTCGCTATAAGGTCATCTATTATAACTACCTTATCTCCCTCATTAAGTGCATCTTTGTGCATTTCAAGTTCATTGCTACCATATTCTAGTTCATAGGAAACTTTTTCTATCTCTCCTGGTAGTTTACCTGGTTTTCTTACAGGAATAAATCCGACCCCTAGCCTATCAGCAAGTGGTGCTCCAAATATGAATCCTCTTGATTCAATACCTACAATATAGTTAAAGTCAATTCCTTCTAACTCTTTTTCAAGCATATTTAATGATTCTTCAAATGCGTCCTTGTCTTTTAAAAGTGTAGTAATATCCTTAAAAGAAATACCTTCTATTGGGTAGTCTTCAATTACTCTAATTTTTGATTTAATATCCATTACATCCTCCAAATATCTTTATACCCTAATTATACCTTTATTATCTTCTAAGATTTAGTGTAAAATAATATTTGAGGTGATTTATATGCTTAACGAAAAATTAGACCAATATTTAAGAGAAGATTACTATCCCTTTCATATGCCAGGATCAAAAAGAACTAATATATTAAGAGATGATATTCCTTATAAGAGAGACCTGACAGAAATATATGGTTTTGATAACCTAAATGACCCTCAAGACATATTTTGCCAAATGGAACAGAAATTAGCTGATATTTATCAAGTAGAAGATGCTATAATTTCTACAAATGGCTCTACTTCTGGAATCTTGTCAACCATCAGAGCTTTAACTTATGAGAATAAAAATATCCTAATCCAAAGATCTTCCCATAAGTCAGTCTACAATGCTATTGAGTTAAATAATTTAAAATCTGATTATATTAATGTAGTTTTAAATAATGTGGGAGCAATAATTGACATTGATTACGAGGATTTAGAAGAGAAACTGTCAAAGAAAAATTACGGTGTTATAATTGTTACTTCACCATCATATGAAGGTTATTATTTGGATTTAGAAAAAATATATGAGATTGCTAGGAAAAATTCTACCCCTTTGATTGTGGATATGGCCCATGGATCTCACAGTATTTTATATGGTAATTATAATAATTATTTTGATATCGCTATAACCTCCTTTCACAAAAACTTATCTGCCCTAACTCCATCTTCTGCAGTTATTATAAACAATATGGATTATTCTAAAGAGATACGCAGAAATATGGCTATATTTCAAACATCATCACCTTCATATGTAATATTGCAATCTATTGATGAAATGATTGATAAATTTACAGAGTTCTATCATATGTATAGCGATTTAGAAAAAAACTTGGATACAATTTATGAGCTCAATTTAAATCATTTAGAAATTATAAATGATGATAAAAAAGATAAGAGCAAAATTTTAATTTCTACTGCTAATACAAATATAGATGGTTTTATTTTGGAAGAAATGCTAAGGGATAGAAAAATAGAAATTGAAATGTCATATCCTGCTTATGCCCTACTTATTGCAAGCATTTTTGACAGTGAAATTGGATTTGACCGCTTACAATCTGCTCTTATCAATATTGATAAGAGTCTCAAAAATTCCAGCAATAATTTTTATTTTGCTTACAAAATACCAAAAAAATCAATGGAAATATCTGAAACCATAGTTAAAGAAAAATCTGCTATTAGTATAGGAAATTCAGCTGGTAAAATCTGTGGACAGTTTGTCTATGCCTATCCACCAGGAATACCCATCCTATGTCCAGGAGAAGTAATTGATAAGGACATCATTTCTACTATGAAGTATATGACAGATCATAAGACTAAACTGAATATAGATGATACAATACTTATCCTAGATTGACAAATTTTCTCATAACTGTTAATATTAATTTGTATAGGAATTATACAAAGGAGTATACATATGAAAAGAATTGTAACTTTAAATACCAGAAATCTTCACAATAGCAAAAAAAATGGTGGATGTGGCGAATGCCAAACATCTTGCCAATCTGCTTGCAAAACAAGCTGTGGAGTAGCTAACCAAGAATGTGTTAGCAAAAAGAATAAATAAGGGATTATCCCTTATTTTTTTCTTTTAAAAACCTAGTATTTTAGTATAATACTATATATTAAAATTAAGGAGAATTTATGATACACCAATATAAGGCCAAAGGCTTTAATATAGTTTTAGATACATATAGTGGTTCGGTTCATGCAGTTGATGATGTAATCTACCAAATTATTTCATTATATGAGGACCATGCCAAAAAAGAGATCAAAAATCTTTTATCTACATACAATCTTTCTGATGATCAATTTGAAGAAGACTATGATGAAGTTAAGGCATTAGAAGAAGAAGGAATGTTATTTACTACAGATAACTTTGCTGACCTATCAATAGATGTCACAAAAAGACCTACAAATGTCAAAGCTATTTGTTTAAATGTAGCTCACACTTGTAACTTGTCTTGCGAATATTGCTTTGCAAAGGGTGGCAAATACCATGGACCTGATGCCATCATGACAGTAGAGACGGCAAAAGATGCTATAGACTTTTTAATAGAAAATTCTGGTAACCATTATAACTTAGATGTAGATTTCTTCGGTGGTGAACCTCTAATGAACTGGGATGTAGTTACCCAAACTGTAGACTATGCCAGAAGCTTAGAAGAAAAATATAACAAACACTTTAACTTCACCTTAACTACTAATGGTATGCTTTTAGATGACGACAAAATTGACTACCTTAATGAAAATATGAAAAATGTCGTCTTATCTCTGGATGGAAGACGTGAAGTACACGATGAGTTTAGAAAAACTATAGGCGGAAAGGGTTCATTTGATACTGTGGTTCCAAAGTTTCAAAACTTTGTAGAAAAACGTGGCGACAAAGAATACTACATGCGTGGCACTTTTACTGCTAATAATCTTGATTTTACCGAAGATATCAAAACCTACCTAGACCTTGGTTTTAAGAGAACTTCTCTAGAACCAGTTGTAGGTAACTCAGAGTCACCATACGCCCTAAAAGAAGAAGATTTGCCAATTCTTTATGAAGAATACGAGAAATTAGCAGATATGATGATGGATGCAATTGATAAAAACGATGAATTCATCTTCTACCACTATATGATTGACCTAGAAAATGGCCCATGTGCTCACAAAAGGCTATCAGGTTGTGGATCTGGAACTGAATATATGGCAGTAACACCTAGCGGCAAGCTTTATCCTTGCCACCAATTTGTAGGCAATGAGAACTTTGAAATAGGAAATCTCAAAGAAGGTATACTAAGAAATGATTTAGTTAATCAGTTTAAGACCTGCAACTGTTACTCAAAAGAAGAATGCAGGTCTTGCTGGGCTAATATGTACTGTTCTGGTGGATGTGCTGCAAATAACTTTAACGCAAATGGAGACATAAACAAAATTCATGAATATT
>CABTWT010000096.1 GCA_902488555.1 uncultured Anaerococcus sp. | reverse complement strand
GTTGTAGTTTTTATCTTTTAGGTATTCGTTTACAATATTACTTAATTCACTCATTTTGATCCTTCCTTTGTTTTTGTTATTACTTTGCTTTCACGATTTTCTGCTATTTCTTCCGCTCGTTTTTTGGCTGTTTGCTTTTTATCATAGTAGCCTTCTACTTGATCTGCTCCCTTTGATTTGACTTGCCACTTTCCCTTATCGTGATTGTAGGAAACTTCTACATCGGCATCTTGGAGTCTTGCTCCGCTTTTTCCTTCAGATTTCTTGTGATCTTTCAAATCTTTTTTGCGTATTTGCTCTTTTTCATCCTTTCTAGCATCACTTGCCCAATCTTTGGCTTGGGCTATGGCTATGGGTATGGCATTGTCTTCGTCATAGCCATCTTCTAACATAGCATTGGCAATATCTATTACCTTATCTCTTATTACCTTGTCCAAGTTTTTCATCGAGTTTGGATAATTTCTTCTATCAAATGCCATCACTCACCTCTTTTGTTTGCTTTATATATTTCTACCCATTTACATATTATAATGCCTACTTGGTAGAGTTACTATTTCTGTCATATCACTTGGAAGCCCTATATCTTTCTTGAGGGCTGCAAAGGTTATGGAGTTTTTGCCATATTTTTTTCTAATCTTGTACAAGGCAGTATCAACATCTTCACTTTTTTGAAACTTCTCATGGTTTAAAAAAACGTCCATTTGGCTGCCTCCTCCCTGGCCTCTAAGGTTGATGGCACGAATACCTACTGCCCTGACCGGAAAGGTCCAGCGGTATTTTTCTTTGAAAACTTCCATAGCTTCCCTTACTAAGGTTATTGATGATTGACTTGCCATATTAATTTTTTTTGAAAAATTGAAACTTTGTAGCTCACTATTTCTGACAAAAACTTCAACCCCCATGGCCTCAAGTTCTGCCTCTCTAAGCCTTCTTGATACAGAAAAGGATAGCTCTTGGAGAACGTTGAAGACTTCCTCGTCACTATTTAAATCTCTCCTTGTTGTAGAACTATTGCCTATGGATTTGATAGCTTCTTTATGGTCACGGTCAATGACAGGCCTTATGTCCATACCATTGCAATACTGCCATAAGTAAACACCATTTACACCCAGCAAATTTTTCATAATATTAACCGGTGCCTGGCTAATATCACCCAATGTAAAGATACCAATTTTATTTAATTTTCTCTCTGTGGCAGGTCCTATGCCCACCAAGTCACGAACAGGAAGCGGCCAGACTTTTTCTCTGAAATTTTCTTCGCTTATTACAGTTGTGGCGTCAGGCTTTTTCATATCACTTCCTAATTTTGCAAAAATTTTACAAAAACTTACTCCAACACTTACACTTATGCCTATTTCTTCTTTCATTCTCTTTCTAATCTCTTCTGCTATCTCTTCTCCAGATCCAAATAGGTGAACAGATCCTGTCACATCCAAATAGCACTCATCAAGGCCAAAGGGCTCGACCTGGTTGGTATACTCGTAGTAAAGGGCCCTAGCCATCTTTGAGTGTCTCAAATATTCTTCATAGTGGGGTGGGACTACGGTAAGGTCCGGACACTTGCTCATTGCCTGCCATATAGGCTCTCCTGTCTTTACTCCCATCTTTTTTGCCTTCTCACTTTTGGCAAGTATTATCCCATGACGATTTGCTGGATTTCCTGCTACGGCCATTGGGATTCCTTTAAGGGCTGGATTTAACTTTGCTTCTACGGATGCATAGCAAGCGTTCATATCTGAATGTAAAATTACTCTTTTCATCAAAAACTCCTATTGATATTCTTAGACTTTGAATGTATAATATAGACAACAAACGACTTTTGAGACTATTGTAAGACATTTACCGTCTTATGTCAACAGGAAATTTTTAGTCATTAAATGACCACAAGGAGAAACAATGCCATTTGCAAAAAAATTAAAAGAACTAAGAGAAAGCAAAAATATGACCCAAGAAGAATTGGCAAATTATTGCCAGGTCTCCCTCAAAACTATATCAAGATACGAATCTGGCCAAAGTAAGCCAAGATATAGGAAGACTTACGATGCCCTAGCAGAAGCCTTGGACACCACCCACGATTATTTGGTGACAGATGAGGAAGATTTCATCCTATCAGCAAGAGAACGCTATGGTAGTGTAGGAGCAAAAGATGCAGAAGAAATGGTAAGGGGAGTAATAGGTCTTATGGCCGGGGGCGAAGTCCCAGAAAAGGACAAAAAGGCAATACTAGATGCCATCAGCGAGGCCTACTATATAGCCAAGACAGAAAACAAAAAATATTCACCAAACAAGGGAAAATAGATGCCTGTATCATATGATAAAATTTATTTGGATACAAAAAACTTAATAAAAAAACACAAAAGTCGAGATCCCAAAGAAATCCTAGAAGATCGCGGAGTATTTCTCTTGCCCTTTTCTACTAGGACAAAGCTTTTGGGCATGTATAAGATTATAAAGAGAAACCGTTTTGTTTTCTACAATCCCTATGTAGGAGATCCAATCCTAAATATGGTTTTGGCCCACGAGCTAGGCCACGATTTCTACCACAGGGATGAAGTCAAGGACGGCCTTGCAGAATACCAACTTTTTGATATAAAAACCGATATGGAGATAGAAGCAAATATCTTTGCAGCCCATCTCTTGATAAACGAAGACTCCCTCATAGATGACATAAAACAAGGTTATACCTACAATGAGTTGGCAAGTCTTTACGATGTAAACGTCAATCTCATGATTTTTAAGCTCAATGAAATGCATAGGATGGGTATGCCTATAGTGAAAAATGAAGCAGACTCAAAGTTTTTTACTCAAATTGATGGCAACAATGAAAATTTTGGTAATTACTAATGATTGAAAAAACTACAGAACTTGTAAAAGAAATTTTAAAAAGAGAAAAAAATATCAATACTGCTGTAGATATGACAGCTGGCAATGGTTATGATAGCAAGTTTATTTTGGAAAATCTTAATCCAAAAATCCTCTATGCCTTTGATATCCAAAAAGAAGCCAAGGAAAATACAGAAGCCCTCATAGGAAATAGAGATGATTTTAAATTTATCCTAGATAGCCATGCCAATATTGATAAATACATAAGAGAAGAGATTGATTTAGTTATTTATAACCTAGGTTATCTGCCAAGGGGAGATAAAAATATAACCACAAAGGAAGCTTCTACCCTAGAGAGCTTAGAAAAGGTCCTAAATTTACTGGCAAAAAATGGCAAAGTTCTCATTACAGTCTACCCAGGACATGAAGAGGGTCTTTTAGAAAGTCAAAGCCTAGAAAAATATTTAGGACATCTAGACCAGAAAAATTTTGTAGTCCTTGAGTTCTCCTACAAAAACCAAAAAAATATGCCCCCATATGTATACATGGTAGGCAAAAAATAAGCATAGAAAAAGGTTAGCTACATATTTTGTAGGCTAACCTTATTTTTAGTCATTTACAACCCTATACTTACCGTCAATCTCTCTAATAACAGATTTCTTAAGTCCAGTATTTATAGTTGAATTTCCCTTTGGTCTATTGATATCTTCGTCTATACTTCTTGACGCTTCCATTTCCCTGTCACTTTTAAGGAAATAATCATATATTACAAAATCTTCTATATTTTCAACATAGCCATCTGTAAATGTTATGGTTGGATCATCCCATGTTGTATCTATGTTAAACCAATATCCATCTATCTTGACCATATTCCAAATATGAGCTTCTCCAGTTTTCTTAGAAAAACCAGTAGCATAGCGGACGTCAAGTCCAGACTTAGTTCCTAGCTTATCAAATAAAGTTGCATAGGCATTGCAAACTCCACCATTGCCAAATAGGATACTTGATGGATGGTGGATAGAATATCCCCCACTCATATCATTGTTATCTCCCCTATTGTAAAAGTTTCTTTTTACAATAAAGTCGTGGATTTTAAGTGCTTTTTGATAGTCGGTATCGCTTGGACTGATATTTTCGCTAACCCATTGGTTGACAAAATCTTCTACCATTCTCTCTGATTCATTGCCTTCCCTGTAGAGTACAGAATAGGTTGCTGAGTCGACATAAACCTTGCCAGCCTTGGACTTGTTTGGATTGTACTTGGTAGACACATTTGCAATTATTACCAATCTATGACTTTATAAGTGTAGATGAATCTAGCGATAGATTTTTTGATGATGATAATTACAATTGGG
>CABTWT010000095.1 GCA_902488555.1 uncultured Anaerococcus sp. | reverse complement strand
ATTTTTGATAATATAAATATTAATTTTTATGACAATATGACTTATTCTATTGTCGGAGAAAGTGGATCTGGTAAGACTACTTTATTAAATATTATAGCTAAGCTTGAAGAAAAGGATAGGGGTAGTATAAGATATAACTCAACTGATTTAGATAAGATTAATGAACAGAAATTTTTTAGAGATTATCTGGGATATTTATTTCAAAATCTAGGGTTAATCGAAAGTGCAAGTGTAGATTATAATTTAGACCTTGCCTTTGTAGGAAAGAAACTTAGTAAAAATGAAAAGCTTAGATTAAAGAAAGAAGCCTTAGATAAAGTGAACTTATCACATATAAAGCTTGATACAAAAGTCTATACTCTATCAGGTGGAGAAAGTCAGAGGGTTGCCTTATCTAAACTTATTTTAAAACAACCTCCTATAATTTTAGCTGATGAACCAACTGCATCAGTAGATCCAATGAATGCCAAAGAAATATTAGATATTTTATTAGCTATGAAAAGCAATGATAGGATAATTATAATTGCTACCCATAGTAAGGAAATATGGCAGGCAACAGATGAAGTGATTTCTATAGATGAATTAAAAATGTGTAAAAGTTAGAAAAATTGAAAAGTCAACTAGATAAAAAGACGAGGATATGGACAAGCGAACATAAGCTAGCCCATATCCTCGTCTTATTTAATCTAATTTTTAGTAAAATAATATTCACTAGGTCTTGTAGTGTAGCTCATTAAAAATTTCTAATAGTAATCGTAGATATTAGTTTTTTGATGAAACTATATCAGCTATAGATAGTTTATTGATAAAAAGAAATTAAGTAATTTTATATAACAAATTTAATTGTTATAATTATAAATAATTGGGTATAGAATTATCAAGATAAAATTAAAGGAGGGAAAATGAAATATTCTAAGATTTTATTGGCGGCTCTAAGTATTTCTTTGCTTACGGCCTGTACAAATACTGAAAAAGTTAAGGAAAAAACTGAAAATATAGAAGAAGTTGCAAGCATTAGTGAAGAAACTAAGGAAAACAAAGATATAAAAGATACAGAAGAAGTCCAAGAAAAAACAGACCAAGAAGATGATAATTCTTTTGAAGATAAAGAAAAAGATGAAGATAAAAAAGAAGAAAGTGACGATGAAGAAAATAAGGAAACATCTGATTTAATTACTGCAAGTGATTTTGAAGTGCTAAAAGGAGATCTTATGGATATTTCAGATGATGATCCTTCTAGCCTTGGACTTAAAAAAAGCGACAAGAATCCAAAAGACCTAATCGATGGATTCTTTGAGGAAAAATTAGAAGATCTATTGTTTACTAACTACCTTGTTGTCGGAAATGATAGTGAACAGACAGCTCAGAAGTTTTATGGTGGAGTAGAGTATGAGGATGAAAAACTTTTCTCTGGTCACTTTGCAAGTTTAGAGTATGACAACAATGGTCTAAAGAGCATTGATGAATTGCTGATTACAAATAATCCAGATTCTGAATATCAATTTTATAACTTTGACCAAGATGGTAGTCCAAAGGGCAGTGACACTGACCAAGACTATGCAGAGATTACTCTAAATCCAGAAATTTATAGTCTGATGAGCCATGTTAATGCGATTGCTGACAAACTAGAAGCCTATGACGATAGTAATGGTCATACTCACCTATATTACAAAACGGATGAACTTGGTGAGCTTCTAGAACTATTTAGAGATGACTATAATATCAAAGCAGATACATCTGGCCAAGGCGACTTTGAGGAAAAAATTGTCATATCATATTTAGATGATGATAATCTTCCTGATAGATTAGTAATGACTATTGGAAATGAACAATTAAAGATGATAGTAAATACCTTATTTACTGACTATAATGAAGTTGATGATTCTATGTTTGAGCCAGTTTCAATAATTGATGACTCAGAAAGATCACAGATTTCTGAAGTAGTTTCTGATGGACCTATGGATAAGGATGCTGTAAAAAGTATAGCTTCTAAGATTTCATCTAAAAATGAAAATAAAAAGACTCCAGAAAATTTCTTGAATTTAATAGAAAAAGCTAATTTCCAAAATATTTTCCTAGCAGAATCTAATGGTGATAGCCTAGAAGATGTGGAAAAATATCTAAAGGGATTTTATGATAAAGAAATTATAGATGTAAAGGAAGATGATGTCATAGCAGTTTATAGATATGACAAATTTGAAGACGCAGATGTTGGTAAAACTTATGACCTTGATATCACACTAAATTTCTTTGAAGAAAAGCTAAGCCTTGCAAGTTTGTCTGCTGCATTTTATAATGTAATGCCAAACGAAGTGATAAATGATGAAGATGTTGAAACGCTAAAAACTATTACAGATGTAGATAGGTCACCAGCAAAGCCATTATCTATAGCATATATGCCTATGGATGATAAGGCAGGAATTGAAATTATGATTCCTAGCCAAGATAAAGATGGCAATGTAAAGGCAAACTATCTATTCTATATAGAAAACGACCTAGTATACCATACTGACATACCATTTGATCAAGCTAGCCAAGATTTCGCAACAGCAGCCCACAGCATGTTCAGAAGTTTTGTAGAGATGAGAATGGGTGAAGAAACTAATTAAATAGATATTGACGCATAAGCCTTCCATTAGAAAAAGACGAGATTTTAAAATACTCGTCTTTTTCGTCTGTAAAATTATTCTTCTCTTAAGGCCTCTACTGGGTCTTTTTTGGCTGCCATTGATGATGGAATTATGCCGGCAAGTAAGGTTAGTCCTACTGATATTAGAACTAGGATTAGTCCGGCTTGTGGTGGTAGGGTTGAGGATATGTCTTCTACTCCTGTTAAGTTTCTAATAAGATTGGTAATTGGGATATTAATAAGCATAGTTAGACCAATACCTATTAGCCCTGATAAAAGGCCTATGATAAAGGTTTCTGACATAAATACTTTTCTTATATCAGACTTGCTTGCTCCAATTGATCTTAGGATTCCTATTTCCTTGGTTCTTTCTAGTACTGAAATATAGGTGATGATTCCTATCATTATTGATGAAACTACTAGGCTTACTCCTACAAAGGCTATTAGGACATATGATATGGCATTTATTATATCTGTTACTGATTTTGTAATAAGTCCTATCAAGTCATTATAGGTAATCTTTTCATTTTCTGCCTTATCTTTATTATAATCATCGATAAAGGATTTTATTTGTTCTCTATTTTCAAAGTTTTCTACATAGATATCAATCTCTGCCGGGGCATTCTTGCTAACTACACCTAAAGACTCTAGGTTTTTGTTATAGGAATTGCCTGCCACAAATTCATCGTAGATTTCTATAAGTGTTTCTTTATCATCTTTTTCTAGAATGTATGTCGCAAGGGCATTTTCTTCTCCACTTTGTTCTTGATCATTATCTTGGACTGCTTTAGCTTGTAAATCTTCCATATTCATACCAGAAGCCATGGCTTGTTTTTGTTTTTCTTCTGCTTGTTTTTGAGCTTCTTCTGCGATTTCTGGTTTATTTCTCATAATCCATGTGCTAAGGGATAGGGAATCTCTCTGGCTTAGGTTTTCTAGGAAATATTTGGATGAAATAACTTTCTCATCATCATTATCTGCCTTAAATTTTATATTGTTTAAAACATTAACATCTTTATTTTCTATCTGTGCTTTGACTATTTCAGATTCGTTTGCATGGTCTATCATCATATCTGTAAGACCTTCGGTAAAACCTATAGGTGCATTTACAACTTGGTTTTCATCATTGGTCTTTCTTTTTGCTATACCTACGATTTTAGCAGATACACCATTTTCTACTATTTCATCAACTTTGACCTCATCATCAGCTACATTTACAAAGTTATTTCCTTCTTTTTCATAATAATCTGATGGGCTTACAAACTTATATTCATGACCAATAATCTTAGCTGGATCTAAGGCTTGTTCTTTGATTTCTACATCTTCGTTACTATCAAGTTTAGTTAAGAAATCTCTGTAGTCTTTGGAAGGCAAGAAACCTAGTTCATAGAGCCTAGATGTAAAGACTTCATTATTGTAGTCTGTAAATAAGACTAGTTCATCAGCTTTTTCTGGCCACTCACCTTCTACTATTTCATATTCATCAGTTATAATCGGGCTAATATTACCATCTTCTGTCGTTATAAGTTGGCTGAAGTTTTTGTTTTCTTGGTTTGGATTTAAAAACTGGGCTAGAGGAGCTTGGTT
>CABTWT010000094.1 GCA_902488555.1 uncultured Anaerococcus sp. | reverse complement strand
TTTTGGCAAATCTTCCTTGGCCATATTTGTCGGTTTTACATACTTTTCCTTAAGGCTAATATCTTCTTTTTTGATATTCTCCTTATCTAAATTAGATAGTTTTTCTTTGCTCTTAATTTGATACAAATCGTGAATATTTACATCATCGTCAAAATATTTCTTATCAAGATCTAGATTGATATTCTTGTCAATCTCTTCTATAATCATAGAATCATCTTTGATTTCTCCTTGATAAAGCAAAGTTACACTTTTTTCTCCTACTTTAATAACTTCATAAACATATGTATGATCTTCTTCCTGTTGACTTTCTATACTTGTATTATTAGCGTAGACATTATTTCCAATTGAAAAAACAAATGCCATACTAAGGCCTAATACAAAAATTTTTTTGTTCATAATGTCCTCCTTTGTAAGTCTTTCTTATATTTATTATACCCACAATAAAAAAATCTACATATTTATTACAAATTTTCAATTTATATAAGCTTGCATTTATTCATAAAAATTTTATAGTTAAAGTAAGATAGAAATTTAAAAGGAGATTAATTTGAAATTTATTTCATGGAATATAGATTCACTCAATGCAGCTCTAACAAGTGATTCTAATAGAGCTCATATGACACGCGATGTTTTTAAAACTATAAGAAAAGAAGACCCTGATGTAATAGCCTTGCAAGAAACAAAACTTCCACAAACAGGTCTTAGCAAAAAACACAAGGAAAAGCTAGAAGAATACTTCCCAGAATATAATTACGTTCATGTCAATTCTTCTGAAGGCGCTAGAAAATCATACGCTGGATGCATGACCTTATATAAAAAAGAATTGGAAGTTAACTCTAACTTTCCATTTATAGGTGCTCCAGAACCTATGGATTTGGAAGGAAGAATAGTAACTTTAGAATTTGATGACTTCTACTTCACCCAAGTTTACACACCAAATGCAGGAAACGAACTAATAAGACTTCCACTTCGCCAAGTTTGGGATCAAAAATATGCTGATTATTTAGCAAAACTTGATAAAGAGAAAGCGGTAATAGCTGCAGGAGACTTTAATGTTGCTCATAAGGAAATCGACCTTGCTCACCCTGACAATAACCACATGTCTGCAGGCTTTACTGATGAAGAACGTGAGGGCTTTACTAACCTACTAAACAGAGGTTTTATAGACACCTTCCGCCACATCAATGGCGATGTAGAGGGCAAGTACACTTGGTGGGCCCAAAGGGTTAAAACAAGTAAAATCAATAACTCAGGCTGGAGAATCGACTATTTCCTAGTATCTGATAGGATAAAAGAGAAGGTAAAAAGGTCTGATATCATAGATTCTGGCGATAGACAAGACCATACGCCAATAGTTATGGAAATTGAATTTTAATTATTGCAAACAAATAGCCCTCACTATTTTATAGTGAGGGTCTTATAACACATAATATATATTTGGAGGTTTATTTATTATTATTTTTTACTTTTCCAAAGTGCAACTGCTGAAAGCAGTGGAAGGCTTACAAGTCCTAATGAACTTACAATTCCTGTTTTAGGATTTTTGCCAGCCATTTTACCATCTTTATTTTCTTTGTTATTATTCATTTTACTATTTTCGCTAGTCTTCTTATTTTTTGTAGCATCTTTTTTGTCAGGTGTTTTCATATCTTTAGATTTGTTGTCTTTTGATTTATTCTCTTTACCTTTGTTTTCATCTGCTGGTTTTGTTTCAGCAACTTTTTCAATTTTTGTTATCTTAGCAAACTGAGCTGGTTCGCTTGTAAGAATTTCATCTGAGTGTGTGATTTTGTACTTATCACCAACTTTTACATCATCTTTAAATTCTTTCTTTTCAACCATGTACAAGTCGCTACTATCTTCCATTAACTCAGACCCATCTTCTTTGCTATAGTAAGCTAGGGTAATTCCATTTTCATTTACTTCTTTTACTTTGTAAATATTTGTGATACTTGCAGTTTCTTTTATAGCTTCTTCAATTTTTTCTACATCAAAAATCTTGTTAAATTGTGCAGGATATGAATTCATAACTATATCATTGTGAGTAATTTTATATTTATCTCCAACTTTTAGGTCATCGTCAAAATATTTTTTCTCAACTATATATTTTTCTGATTCAGATCCAATTTTTTCTACAGTAACTCCTTCTTCGTTTATTTCTTTAACTTGGAATTGGTCAGTTACTTTTTCTTCTGAAGCTTCTTCTTTTGCTGCTTCTTTGATTTCATAAATTTTGCCAAATTGAGCTGGATTTGATTTTAATATTATTCCATCACTTGTGATTTCAAATTCTTTGCCAGCTTCAAGCTTCATTTTTTCAAATGCACTTTTTTCTACTTGGTAAAGGTCATCTTCATAGCCTTTTTTGTTAAGGATTACATAGTCATCCTTGATTTCTTTTACAATATAAGATTCTGTGACTTTTTCATCCTTTTCATCCATTACTTCTTCAATTTTGTTTTCATCTTTCATTTCATCTTTTAAATCATCTGCTCTAACTTGACCAATATTTGTAATTGCCAAGGCAAGAGCTAAACTTGTTGTTAGTATTAATTTTTTCTTCATAATACCCTCCTTAATCTATACCAATAATAACACGAGGCTTGTTAAGACTGTGTTAAGCCAAGAATACTTTTTAAAAAATCTAAGAAATCTTAAAAATATTTTTCTTATCCCTTGTTATCATATGCATTTATATCTAACAATTTATCTTTATAAGTAATAGTTAATTATGAAGAAAAAAACTACTAGTCCCCTAGTAGCTCTAACTTATTTATTAAACTTTCAGTCTCTTATCCCCGTTGTAAACTTCATCAATGATAGCTGAACCAATGCAAACTTCTCCCATGTAAAACACAGCAGCTTGTCCTGGGGTTACTGCCTTTGTGGAGTCGTAAGTTACTTCTACATGGTCTTTGTCTAATACTTTTACGTGGGCGTTTATATCTTTTTGTCTATAGCGGAATTTGGCTGTGCAGTCAAATTCACTTGGGATTTTTTTGTTGGTGAAGGTTGAAAATTCGCTTGCCAATAATCTATTTGAAAATAATAGAGGATTATTCTTACCTTGACAAACTATTAGTTCGTTTTTTTCAAGATCTTTGCCACAAACAAACCAAGCTTCACCCTCTCCACCTATGCCTAGTCCTCTTCTTTGGCCTATGGTATGATACATCAAGCCATCGTGTTTGCCTAGAATATTGCCATCTGTATCAACAATATTGCCTGGTTGGGCTGGTAAGTAATTTGATAGAAATTCATTGAAATCACGCTCTCCTATGAAGCAAATCCCAGTAGAATCTTTTTTATCAGCAGTTGCCAACTTGTATTTGTGAGCTATCTCACGTACCTCAGATTTTTGAAGTTCGCCTACAGGAAATAAAACATCTTTGATTTGCTCTTGGGAAAGTTGGCTTAAAAAATATGTTTGGTCTTTGTTAGAATCAAGGCCACGAAGCATTACTGTCTCATCACCTGACCTGTCAACTCTTGCATAGTGACCAGTTGCTACATAGTCTGCCCCCAAGTTCTTGGCATAGTCCAAAAACGCCTTAAATTTGATTTCCTTGTTACACATTATATCTGGGTTTGGTGTTCTTCCCTTTTTGTATTCATCTAGAAAATAAGTAAATACTCTGTCGTAGTATTCCTTTTCAAAGTTTATAGAATAGTATGGGATTCCTATTTGATTTGCTATTGCTACTGCATCTTCGTAGTCTTCTTCTGCAGTACAAACACCATTTTCGTCAGTGTCGTCCCAATTTTTCATAAAAATGCCGACTACATCGTAGCCTTCTTCTTTTAATAGTAGGGCAGCTACCGAGGAATCTACTCCCCCACTGATGCCTACTACTACTTTTGTATCTTTTTTATCTTTCATTATTTAGCCTTTCTAGGACTTCTATAACTTTATCAATATCTTCTTTTGTATTGGTATAACCAAAGGAGAAACGTATAGAATGTCTTGCTCTATCTTCGTCGTACATATTTGAAATGACATGGCTTGGCAAGATGGATCCAGCCCTACAAGCAGATCCTGCCGATGCACAAATTCCATTCATATCCAAATATGTTAGTAGAAAATCTGACTTATAATCACTAAAGTATAAGTTTAGAACATGGTCAGATGAATTATCTAGAGACCCATTAATCTCATAAGAAATATTTGCCCTTGCAAGTTTTTCTACAAAATATGTTTTCAATTCCTTAATGTGAGAGATCGGAAGAGCACACGTCTGAA
>CABTWT010000093.1 GCA_902488555.1 uncultured Anaerococcus sp. | reverse complement strand
TATAAATTTCGTATCCTATATAATACATCTGTTTTATTCTTCCGTCAGTCCTCCTAGTTCTGACAATTTATTATATACCCATTGTACCACAAAATTAAATATTTAGTAGAAAATATTATATATATTTTATATCAAAAAAGGGACTGTTGCAGAATGAATAAATCGTACCATTATCGTTAGAAGAACCTCCACGGAAAGTATCATTAAGCCGACGGGCTAATCGCCTATATCAGCCGGCAGGCGCCAATTGGCCTACCGGCCAGGTGAGGTAAAATTTCCTAAGATAACCTTCTAACGATGGTACGATGATTATTCATAGTTTTGCAACAGCCCCTCTGTAAATTTAGTTAAATTGTTTCTGGTTCGTCGTAGTCTACGCCGAAAGTTTCAACTGTTACTGTCTTCATCACTTGGTCTTCTTTTGGTTTATCTTGGAAGTCAGTTTTTGTTTCTGCTATCTTATCTACTGTATCCATTCCCTCGATTACTCTACCGAAGGCTGCATATTGGCCATCTAGGTGAGGGCTGTCTTTGTGCATTACGAAAAATTGGCTGCCTGCAGAATCAGGCATCATTGATCTTGCCATGGAGAGGACTCCCCTGTCGTGTTTTAGATTATTCTCAAAGCCATTTGCAGCAAATTCTCCCTTGATAGCATAACCAGGGCCGCCGATTCCTCTTCCTTCTGGGTCTCCTCCTTGGATCATAAATCCTTTTATAACTCTATGGAAGATTATTCCATCATAAAATCCTTGATTAACTAAGGATATGAAGTTATTTACTGTATTTGGGGCAATTTCTGGATAAAGTTCAGCTTTTATTATATCGCCATTTTCCATTTCAATTGTAAGTATTGGATTATTTTTCATATTATCACTCCTTTAATTATCAAAGTCTAAATCAGAAAATATGATAGAATTCGGGTTAAAACCTGTGTATTCAGAAATACCATCGTCAAGTTCTATACGTTTTTTCTCATAGATTTTTCTTTGACCTATGCTCTCTGCTACTTGGTTAAACTTCGCTATATCAAAATCTTTGATAATTTCATCTGCCTTAAATTTTTCTTTGAATGAATAATTGTTTTTAATAGTAAATTTGTTCTTAGATGAGTTGTATTTAATAGTTGTTCCATTTATTTCTTTGTGTAAAACAAAGTGGTCATCTTTCTTGTTAAGAGTTGATTTGTTAATAAGAGATGCTATGAGCTTTTCGTCATAGTCATTTTCTTTGATATTTTTTAGGTATTCAATTAGGTAATCTTCTAATTCTTTGCTTTCATTGTTATATTCATTTTTTATTTCAGCTTGGAAATTTTCACTAATTTCTTCAAAATAATCTTCGTCCAGTTTGTATATATTAAACAATCTTAGTATTTCGTAGTCTAAGCTTAGAGCTGTTATAGCATCTAGATTTACTACAGTCTTCTTGCCATTATAGGCTACAATTTTCCTAGCTTCTGTATCTACATATACTTCGCGATTTTTGTAGTGAAATTTTATCCTAGATCCATTGTAATTAGCTGTGTACAAATCTAGGATAAGACTAATATCTGTTTCATCATCAGCTAGCAATTTGTTTATTTTTGAATTATCGACTAAATCTCTTAAATAGTAATTAATATCTTGAGACATTAAAAATCCCCCTAATTTTTCATCACTTTGTAACTATTATACTATATATTTGTAAAATCCTTGTAAAATCTTTCATAGTTTTAAAACAGAATCTAAAAGGATATAACAAAATCACCAATAGGACAAATATAGGTTTTTTGCTAAGTTAGCTTTTCATGAGCACTGCCTGTTGGGTATATGATATGTCCATACTTTTTTTTGTAAAGAAGTACTATTGATACTATCCCGAGTAATTTTCTTCTCATAGTTCCTCATTTCTATTTACTATTACTTTACTTTTAATAAATGAGGAAACAAAAAATCTCTAAACCTATAGGCTTAGAGATTCTAAATTACTTATTTAATTATTAATACCAACCATTAGCTGCCCAGAATTGTTGAGCTGCTTCCCATGATCCGTATCTTTGTGCAACATAGTTATCAGCTGCAGCTTCTTGTTCAGCTGGTGATGCACCGTAGTGGATTAGTGATGGATTTAATTGGTATCTACCGTAGTAACCACCATTTGGATTGTAAGCTGTGTATGAACCGTTAGATTCTCTTTGAGCTATCCATTCCTTTGCCCAGCTTGATGATCCTTGGTATGATTGTTGAGCTTGTTGAGTTTGTTGTGCTGGTTGTTGGTATGTTTGTGTTGTTTCTACATATTCATATGTTTGTGTTGGTTGGCTAGCTGCTACATTATTATTATTATTTGATGTATTTGTTGTAGCTTGTGTAGCGTATTTCTTTTCGTTAGCTTTTCTAAATGTTTCTAGTAGGTTGTTGTAAACATAACCTTCTTTGTCATTTACTTTTACTTTTACATAGCCATTTTCAGCAATTTCTGTAACTTCTACTACAGTTCCAGTAGGAAGTACACTGATAACTTCAGAATCAATTGTTGGTCTGTTTCTAAAGTTTGTATCTGTAATGATTTTATCTTCATCTAATATGTGGAAGAATCTTTTTGCTACATATGCATCTTTACCCTCAAAATCTATGTGTAGCCAATCTCCTTCATTAGATTTGATTTCATATGCTTTTTCTTCATTTGAGATAAGTCCTAATACATTATCTCCCATTTTTGCTTGGCTTCTTACATTTACTGCGCTTGCTAGTTCTTTGTCGATAATAACCTTAGCTGCATCTGCATCTTTTGCAGAAAATCCAATTACACTTGGAACTATTAGTGCTGCTGCTAGGGCATACTTTTTAAAATTAAACATTGATATTTATATTCCTTTCATAGTCATAATTGACTTACTCTTCTTAATATTCTTATTTTGTAATAATGGTTACAAAATATTAACAGAATGTTTTTTACAAGAGTTATTATACAGGCTAATTGTGTAGAAATTATGTAGTTATTAGAAAAATGTAGATATTTTGTAAGTTATTTACGGACTATTGTTATTTCAACGTTTTCATATAGGATATTTTTTAGATTTTATGATACATTAGAGCAAAAACTTGATTTTTTTCATAATTTTCTATTTTCGACAAAATATTCTTGTAACTAGTCAATATGGTAATTGTTACAAATTGTCTATTTTAGGCTAATTATTTGCCCAGTTTTCTTCAATGTAGTAAAATTTTATATATTAAAGAAGAAAGTGAGATTTATATGATTAATGTCTATTTGCTTTTTGGAGGTCCATCAAGCGAGCACGATATTTCTTTACGAAGTGCCCTAAATATTAGTAAAAACTTAGATAAAAACAAATACAAAGTTAAACTTGTCTATATTGATAAGAAAGGTAATTTTTCAGAATGCTTTTCTTACGTAGATTCAACTGACGAGTTTTCCTTAGTAAAAGAAACAAATGATAACAAAGCAGCTAGCATAGGAGCTTTCCTCCTAGATTTAAAGGAAAATGACCCTGCCAACACCATAATAATTCCTGCTATCCACGGAACATATGGCGAAGACGGTACAATCCAAGGTTTTTTGGATTGCATAGGCTACCCATATATAGGAAACGGCCTCTTATCTTCTGCTATATGCATGGATAAGGTTACAAGTAATGATATTTTTTACAAAAATGGCTTTAACCAAGCCAAATATCTATACACTTATAAAGAAGGTCTCAATGATGATTTCTTGGAAAAATGTATCAAAGAAATTGGCTTTCCTTTGATTGTAAAGCCATCTGCTAACGGATCTTCTGTTGGTGTAAGCAAGGTTACAAATAAAAATGAGCTAGAAAAAGCAATAAAGCTCGCCTTAGAATATGACGAAAAGGCCTTGGTTGAAGAGCTTATAGATGGCCAAGAGATAGAAATTGCTGTCATAGCCAATGGGGATAGCATTGACGCATCAAAGCCTGCAGCCTACCTTACAAATCACACTTTCCTAGATTATGATGCCAAATATTTTGACAAGGAAACTGTCGAACAAATTCCATATCAAATGGACAGTGATGATGAAGCTAGAGCCATTGAATTTGCTAAGGAATGTTATACAGCAGCCAGTTGCCAAGGTTTTGCTAGGGTGGATATCTTTTATAGTAAGGATAAAAACCTATATATAAATGAAATCAACACCTTCCCAGGTTTCACACCTACTTCGTTTTTTGCAAGGCTTTGTATGCTTATGTATGATGAAAGCTTTTCTCTTATCCTTGATAGGCTAATTG
>CABTWT010000092.1 GCA_902488555.1 uncultured Anaerococcus sp. | reverse complement strand
TTTTCCTTAACATTGGAAGATAGCTCACTCCTGCGTTCTAGGATAAAGTCATTTCCATAGATTTTATCATCTGGGTGAGACTTCTCTTCGGTATTTGGAGGAGCTAGGGCACTTCCTAAATCAAAGGATTCTTTTTGGATCTGGATAGGATAGGCCTTTAATGCCTTTCTTTGGCTATCTTCGATAAAGTCATTGGCTCCTGTTGATATGGATAGGATTAGGGCAATCCCTATTATTCCTATGGATCCTGCAAAAGCTGTAAGTATTGTCCTTGCCTTTTTAGTAAGTAGGTTATTAAAGGATAGGCCTACAGCTGTAGGAAGTCCTAGCTTAATCTTCTTGGTTGAGAAGTTATCATGGCTGTCACTTTCCTTATAAGAGTTTGTGTCTCCTATGATTTGTCCATCCTTAATTTTGACTATCCTAGTGGAATAAGCTTCTGCAAGCTCTGGGTTATGGGTAACCATGATTACCAGCCTATCTTTGGCTATTTCTTTAAGCAAATCCATAATCTGCTTGCTAGTCTCGCTATCCAAAGCGCCTGTAGGTTCATCGGCTAGGACTATTTCTGGGTTATTTACAAGAGCACGAGCTATAGCAACTCTTTGCATTTGACCACCTGAAAGCTCTGCTGGTTTTTTCTTTATATGATCTTTTAAGCCGACCTTCTCCAAGGCTTCTATTGCTCTTTTTCTTCTATCATCTTTGCTAGCCCCGGATAGGGTAAGGGCAAGTTCGACATTTGAAAGTATGCTTTGGTGGCTTATTAGATTGTAGGATTGGAATACAAAGCCTACTGATACATTTCTATAGTAGTCCCAATCATTATCTGTAAAATCTTTTGTGGACTTACCATCTATCAATAAGTCACCACTAGAGTAATGGTCTAAGCCACCGATTATATTTAAAAGAGTGGTTTTACCACCACCAGATTGGCCCAAAATAGAGACGAACTCATTTTCCCTAAAGGCTATAGATACATCATCTAAGGCAACTTGTTCGAAGTCGCCTGTCTTATATATTTTAGAAATATTTTTTAGTTCTAACATTCATACCTCTTTTCGTAATTATTATACTATACCCAGATTCTTTATATATGACAGGAAAAATGTAACATATAAATGAGGCATATATGGAAAATTTGATTATTTATAAAGAAAATATAATAAGAGATATAAAAACTATCAAATACTATAGGGATATTAGCGTTAATGGAATTTTACTAGACAATTTCGAAACTCTTGAAGATCTGCACCTATTTTTTGATTTAGCAGCTTATTTAAAGATGAAGGGCATAAGTTTGTTTTTGAATATAAACATATTAGAAATTGTTCAAAAACTTATAGGGAAAGATTTTGCTTGGTCAAGTCCCAAGATTAGAAATTCCTTTTATCAATTTATAAACTTTTTGATAAAACGTGGCATAAGTGGATTTTATTTTACTAATCTTGACAAATTGATAGGAGATAATTCTTATCTTTCTTTAATAAAAGAGTTTAGTAAAAATACTATTAACAAAGATGGGATTGTCAGCATAGTAGAAACTAGTAAAAATCCATATTTCTTAAACTACCTATCAAATCCTATCTATAATAATTTTTCATATGTTGATATAGATAATGAGGCCTTATCTTTCATAGAATATAAGAAGTATATAGCGACAATCCAAGCTATGGAAAATAACAAAAATATTAATCAAATAATAAAACTAGACCAGAGTTTCCAATCCTTTACAAATACAAAAAATTATCCCTACCAGTCTATGAGTCTTCTTTGTGGCATAAGCTATTTTCACAGGGGAGCTGTTATGATAGAAAACTTGGAAGAGCTTGGTTTTGCAAGTGGTATTAATAATACAAATGCTTATAAGTTCTCTCAATATAGCAAAAGCATCAAGGACTTCTATAAGGATATATTATCCTACAAAAACTCAATACCTACCATAAATATGGGTAGTTACAGGCAAATTTTTGTAAATGATTCGGATATCTATGCTTATATAAGAAGCTATGATGGAGAGAAAGTTCTTGTTTTCGGTAATTTCAGCCAGAAGGAAGTTCTAGTAGATATCAGATTTCATTTTCTAGACCTATATGACTTTTCTTATTTAATTGGTAACTATGGCAAAAGAAGAATAGTAAAAAACCTACTATTAAGACCCTATGAATTTGTTGCGTTTATTAAAAATAATAAGTTAAGAAATTAATTTGTAAAGTATTTATAAACTTGTAAAATATATCTATTAACAAGGAGAGTTTATGAAAATTTTAGTATTTGGATTGGGTTATGTAGGTTTGGCCAATGCTATCTTGCTTAGCCAATCAAACCAGGTTATTGGTGTAGAAGTTAATGAAGAAAAAATAAATTTAATTAATAATAAAAAATCACCTCTGAGGGATGAATATATAGAAAGCTACCTAGCAGAAAAAGAATTAGATTTCACTGCACAAAAAGATTATGAGAATGACTTGAAAGATGCTGACTTGGCTATACTTGCCTTGCCAACAAATTATGATGAGGAGACTAAATTCTTTGATACATCTTTTGTAGATGAGGCAATAGGAAATGTCAAAAAAATAAATAATGATTTGCCAATTTTGATCAAATCAACCATACCAGTTGGCTACACAAGAGGCCAAAGAAAGAAATATGCAAGTGACAATATAATATTTTCACCAGAATTCCTAAGGGAGGGCAAGGCTCTTTACGATAGCTTAAATCCATCTAGGATAATTGTGGGAGACAAAACTGAATTAGGTCAAAAAATTGCCAAGCTATACGAAGACCAAGCTATTAATAATCCAGAAGTTTTATATATGGATTCGACAGAAGCTGAAGCTGTAAAATTATTTGCAAACACTTATCTTGCCATGCGTGTATCATATTTTAACGAGCTTGACACCTTTGCAGAAATCAAAGGTCTTTCTACAAAAGATATTATAGAGGGTGTTTCCACTGATCCAAGGATAGGCAACTATTACAACAATCCATCTTTTGGTTATGGTGGATATTGTCTGCCAAAAGATAGCAAGCAACTTTATGCCAATTTTGAAAATGTGCCAAATTCTATGTTTGGTGCGGTAATTGAATCTAATCAAATCAGAAAAGATTATATAAGTGATAGGATCCTTAAAGATAAGCCAAAGACAGTTGGCATCTATCGCCTAGTAATGAAAAAGGATTCTGATAATTTTAGAAAATCTGCCATTTTTGATGTGATAGAAAATATCAAAGATAAGACAGAAGTAGTAATTTATGAGCCAAATCTTGATGTAGAGTATTTCGAAGGACTAAGGCTAGAAAATGACCTGGAAGAGTTCAAAAAGCTAGACATCATAGTTGCTAATAGATTAGCCGATGAACTTTTGGATGTTAAAGACAAGGTTTATACAAGGGATATCTTTAATAAGGACTGATAATTTCAAATGAAGCTATAATCATTTTTGGATTAGCTTCATTTTTTTACCGACATTTTAGATTAAGACACATATCCTAGGGTAAGTAATTATTAAAATAAAAGAAACGAAAGGAATCCTATGACAGAGAAAAAAGAAAAATACATACCACAAGTTCATTCGAAATTAAGAAAATCATTTATTACTGTCCCTAAGGAAGTATACCAAGCTTCTGGAATCAAAATTTTTGAGAAAAGAATAAAATCATTACTATTTACTACTGACTTAGCTATTATCAGAAATTCAAATGCTGATAGCGTGATGGCTGTCTATCCATATACACCACAAAGGTCAATATATGATGCTATACTAAACGTATCAAATGTTCCTTGCTTTGTAGGAGTTGGTGGAGGTACCACTCAAGGCTTGAGGAGCAAATATATAGCAATTGACGCAGAGCTTGCAGGAGCCTATGGAGTTGTTGTAAACTCTCCTATGCCAAATAAGGATATCAAAGAAATTGCTGATTTTATTGATATACCAGTAATAGCAACTGTTACTAGCTTAAATGACGATTATATTGGTAAGATTGAGGCAGGAGCTGAAGTTCTTAACGTCTCTGGTGGCAAGTATACAGCAGATTTACTCAGGGCGATTAGGGCAGATATTGGTCCTAAATTCCCAATAATTGCAACAGGTGGTAAGAATGGCGAACAAATACTAGAAACTATTAAAGCAGGCGCCAATGCTATCAGCTATACACCACCATCAAGTGCCGAAGTTTTTGGTCAGATGATGGATAAGTATAGGAATGAAGATATTGGAGAATAGTTAAAGGAAAATAAAAATGTATGAAGGATATATAACTGATATAAAAGGAATAAGGATTGGCCATGCCCAAAACTTGGAAGCTGGTACAGGTCTAAGTAT
>CABTWT010000091.1 GCA_902488555.1 uncultured Anaerococcus sp. | reverse complement strand
TACAGTCCTACCCATATCAAAAATTCTATCAATTCCTGCAACTAGGGCAATACCCTCAACTGGCAGGCCAACTGATTGGAGAACCATAGCAAGCATTATCATTCCAGAACCTGGAACCCCAGCTGTACCAATACTTGCAAGAGTTGCAGTAAGAACAATAGTTAGCATCTGTCCAAGGCTAAGGTCTATACCGTAGCAAGCTGCAATAAATACTGAACAAACCCCTTGGTAAATAGCTGTACCATCCATATTGATCGTAGCCCCAAGAGGCAGAACAAAGGCAGACACATCAGGGTCAGCCCCCAGCTCTTCGCAACACTTCATATTAATTGGCAGGGTCCCCATAGAAGAAGCTGATGAAAATCCAAAAACCATAGCAGGTGCCATGCCCTTGAAAAATTCAATAGGACTAAGCCCTCCCATAGTTTTTACTGTAAATGAGTAAACAACAAGGATGTGGATTGCATAGGCCAAATATGCCACCAATAAAACTGACGCCAAAGACCCAATAATCATTGGACCATTGCTTGCAATAACTGGACTTAATAGGCAAAACACCCCTATTGGTGATAGCCTTAGGATAAGTTCCATAGATTTCATAAAAATATCGTTTATAGTCTCAATTGCCTCAATAGCACGGGCTTGCTTGGCTTTTTCTATCATAAGTATTGAAAATCCAATGATTAGAGACATAACAATGATTTGTAGCATATTGTTTTCAACAATTGGTGCCAGGAAGTTTTTTGGGAAAATATTCACTATAGTATCCATCATAGAAACTTCTGTCGTTCCCTCAAAACTAAGGTCAGCTGTTGAAATAACTGGAAAGACTCCCTTGAAAATATTGGCAAAGCCAAGTCCAATAACCATGGCAAAGGCTGTAGTAAAGAAGTAGTATAAGACTGTAAAACCACCAACTTCTCCAACTTTTTTGATATCCTTCATAGAAATAATCCCACCAATGATTGAAAATAAAACAATAGGTGTCACTATAAATTTGAGTAGGTTAAGGAAAATATCTCCAAAAGGCTTTATGTAATTATTCAAAAAATCTGCATTATTCTGCATCAATAGTCCCACAACAATAGCGGCAATAAGGGCAATAAAAATATTTCTTGCCAAAGAGTTTTTCTTAACAACTTTATTCTTTTCCATAAAATCTCCTTTCAAAATTATAAATTATAAGTACTTTATCACACCATAGAACTTTTGTAAAGCTATTTTTTCAAAAAAATATTTGACAAAAAGCAAAATTTGATTTAAAATGTTGAAGATTTGAGAAAAAATAAGGAGGTTTTATGGAAAAGAAGAAGATTTATAATGTAAATGATGATGTTCCTGCAAAACTTTTGATTCCCCTTGCACTCCAACATACCTTTGCTATGTTTGGTGCATCAGTTTTGGTTCCTATTTTATTTGGAATCAACCCAGGGATCGTGCTTTTGATGAATGGTATTGGTACACTTTTATTTATTTTGATTACTAAGGGCAAGGCTCCAGCTTATCTGGGCTCTAGTTTTGCTTTCTTGGCTCCAGGTATTGCAATCATCCAGTCCCAGGGCTTTGAATATGCCCAAGGCGCCTTTGTAGTTGTTGGACTTTTGGGATGCTTGTTATCCTATCTGATCTATAAACGCGGGACTGATTGGATAGATGTGGTTCTGCCACCAGCTGCCATGGGTGCAGTAGTTGCCCTTATCGGTTTTGAACTTGCGGGCAATACTGTTACAGGTGGGTCAATTGGGGCCAATCTAATGACTGATACTGCAGCGGCTGCCGATTGGATTGTATTTCTGGTAACACTTATGACTGCCTTTTTGGGTTCTATCATGTTTAGGGGATTTTTCTCCACTATTCCAATCCTAATTGCAATCATCGTTGGCTACATTGTTTCAATTTTCTTTCACCAAGTAGATTTCACACCGGTTATGGAGGCCAAATTCTTTACCCTGCCAGACTTTCATATGGCCAAATTCTCAGCAGAAGCCATCTTTGCCATGCTGCCGGTAATCTTGGTAATTGCAGCTGAGCATATCAGCCACCAAGTTGTAACCAGTAACATCGTAGGCAAGGATCTTATCAAAGACCCAGGCCTCCACCGTTCAATCTTTGCGGACAATATCTCTACTGCAATTTCTGGTTTTGTAGGAGGGGTTCCAACTACAACTTATGGGGAAAATATCGGGGTTATGGCCATCACAGGAGTATATTCTGTAAAAGTAATCGGTACTGCAGCCATTATCTCCATCCTCATGGCCTTTATAGGACCACTGTCAGCCCTAATCTCTACCATTCCAGGCAATGTTATAGGCGGGGTAACCTTCCTCCTATATGGAATGATTGGTACCAGTGGGATCAGGCTTTTAGTAGACCAACAAGTCGACTATTCCAGAAGTGATAACCTAATCCTTACTAGTGTGGTATTTATAGCAGGTTTATCAGGACTTACTGTCCAATTTGGATCAATAGAGCTATCAGGCATGGTTTTATCATCAGTAATAGCTGTAATACTTTCACTAATGATTCACTTAATCAAAAAATCTGGTCTATCAAACTTGGAATAAAAAATAAGGAGTTCTTGTAAAAAACAAGACTCCTTTTTGTTTTTGATATATTCGATTTTTTATAAATTATTATATCTATTTTATTATTTCTGAAGAATTTTCTTCTTGATTCTGCTTGTAATATCTGCTGTAGACTAATGACTTCTCTTTGGCTTTTTTGATTAGATAGATAGTTACTATAGTCAAAACTATCGTAGCTGCCAAGCCTCCTTCAATGCCAAAATCTCCACCAGTTAAACTTGGATTTCCTAATAACTTAGAGATGAAAATAGTATTTTTGCTATTGGCTATGCCACTTACTGAAATACCAAAAATATTACCTTGGGCAAAATTCCAAAAACTATGGGCTGCAGACGAAAGCATTATGTCATCTGATACATAGAATAATAGGGAAAATAGTATCCCAACTATAAAAATATTAATAGCAGCCAACAAGCCAAAAGAATTATTAGGCAAGTGCAAGAGGGAAAATATCAGAGCGTTTGATATTATACCGACCAAAGGGCTATATTTAGCAGCAAAAGAATTCATCAAAATAGACCTTGTCACTAGTTCTTCTTCAAAGCCTTGGAACATCCATCCAATTATTATAAAAATATAAATGATTGGAGAAATATTAGCAATATTTGACTTTATTTCAATAAGTCCCAAAATTTTTAGTATTAGAATAACCCCACCAATCATTCCTATGCCAAGCAATAATCCTTTTATGTAGTTTTTAAATTTATTTGGGCTAGTAAGACCCAGAGATTCTTTATTTCTTTTTTGAATTTTTTTTGCAAAAATATAGACAGAAATGCTGACTAAAATAGTTAAATACAGCATTCCCAATAACCTATATTCGCTATCTATGGAGTTGAAATAATTCATCATAGATTGTGGATCTTTCGTTATACTTGGATTAGAAAAGCCAATGGCCAAACCTGAAATAACACCAACTATTAACATAGGTAATTGCATGAATAAAAGCAGTAAAAGAACAGTAATTACAGGGTTTTTATCTTTCATTGTTCTCTTAGTCTCTCTTATTGAATAGTTATCATGAAGCATAAAATTTCCTCCTTATTTGTTATTAATAAATTACCCATAATAATTAGAAAACCAATAATTTTTTTAAAAAAATAAGGTGGAAAACCACCTAAACTTTAATTGATTTTATCTATGTATAGATTTCTTCTTTTTATAATTCTTATTATTACAAAAATCATTATGATTTCAACAAGGGTCACAAAAATAGATCCTTCAAAGCCAAAGCTCCTCCGCTTATTAGGTCACTGCCCATTAGTTTTGTTTTAAAGATTGTGTTGTTTATTTCACCCATACCACTTACTTCTGTTCCAAATATATTGCCCTGGGTAAAGTTCCAAAAACTGTGGGCCGCTGCTGGCAAAAATATATCATCTGATAGGTAAAATAGTAGCGAATAGAGAATTCCTACAAGCAAAATATTGATAAAGGGAAGGACTGAAAAGGCATTATTTCCCAGGTGGAGGAGGGAGAATATTAGACTGTTGGCAATAATCCCAACCATTACACCTCTTTTGGCTGCAAAGAAATTCATCACTACCGAACGAGTTACAAGTTCTTCTTCAAAGCCTTGAATCATCCATCCAATCACGAAAGCTATGAAAATCAATGGGGAAATATTGGCAAGGTTAAGGTTAAGTTCAATCATTCCCAAAATTCTTAGGGCAAAGACCGATCCTGCTAGCATGAGAAAGCCTATAGCAAGTCCCTTTAGGTAGTTTTTGCCCTTATTGGTATTGG
>CABTWT010000090.1 GCA_902488555.1 uncultured Anaerococcus sp. | reverse complement strand
GTCATTTCTTTGATAGCTTCTTCATTTTCTTTACCAAAGTTAATCATTACTTGGTCAACTGCTGTAAGGATTACAAGCATATCAGCTTTTAATTCTTCAGCAAGTAGTGCAGAAGATCTATCTTTGTCGATTACTGCTGGGATTCCTTCTAGTTTGTCGTCTTTATCAATTACTGGAATTCCACCACCACCAACAGTTATAACGATATTGTCGTTTTCAATTAGGCTATTTACGACATCAAGTTCTACAATTTCCTTTGGAATAGGGCTTGCTACAACTCTTCTATAGCCACGGCCAGCATCTTCTACAAAGGTATATCCTTTTTCTTTAGCTATTTCGTCAGCTTCTTCTTTTGTCATGAATGAACCAATTGGTTTTGTTGGATTTTTGAACGCTTCATCTTTTTCATCAACAAGAACTTGAGTTAATACAGTTGCAACATTTTTGTTAATGCCACGTTTTTTAAGCTCGTTTCTTACTGATTGTTGAAGGTGATATCCAATATATCCTTGGCTCATAGCTCCACATTCTGGGAAAGGCATAGCTGGTGTACCAGCTCCATTTAATGCTGCATATTCGAAAGCATTGTTAATCATACCAACTTGTGGACCATTACCATGACCTATTGCAAGATCATATTCTTCTGATAAATCTACAATTGATTCAGCTGTCTTTGTTACTAATTCTAATTGCTCTTCAGGGGTTTTGCCTAAAGCATTACCCCCAAGAGCGATTACTAATCTTTTTTTGCTCATTTAGTTTCCTTATTTAAGTGTTGCATACATTACAGCTTTGATTGAGTGCATTCTGTTTTCAGCTTCATCAAATACTTTTGATTTGTTTGAAAGGAATACATCATCTGTAACTTCCATACCGTTTAATTCGTATTTATCACCGAATTTTTCGTAAACTTCTTCACCGATTGTTGTTTTTAAATCGTGGAATGATGGTAGGCAGTGCATAAAGATTGCATCTTCATCAGCCATATCCATTACTTTTTGATTTACTTGGTATGGGTGAAGTTGTTCAATTCTTTGTTCCCAAACTTCATCTGGTTCTCCCATTGATACCCAAATGTCTGTATAAAGAACGTGTGCACCTTTTACGCCTTCTTCAACATCTTCTGTGAAGTTAATTGTTGATCCATGAACAGCTGCATATTCTTTTGCTTCTGCTATTAATTCTTCTGTTGGCCATAATTCTTTTGGACCACAACCTGTGTAGTTAACACCAAGTTTAGCACATGTAACTAATAGTGAGTTTGATACGTTGTTTCTGCAGTCACCCATGAATACAAAGTTTAGTCCCTTTAGGTATCCAAAGTTTTCTTTGATTGTCATCATATCAGCAATCATTTGTGTTGGGTGGAAGTCATCTGTTAGACCATTCCATACTGGAACACCTGAGTTATCTGCTAGAGCTTGAACTAATTCTTGATCAAATCCTCTATATTCGATACCATCATAGAATCTTCCAAGTACTTTTGCTGTATCTTCAATAGATTCTTTTTTACCCATTTGGCTTGAACCTGGATCTAGGTATGTTACACCCATTCCTAGGTCATAACCAGCTACTTCGAATGAGCAACGTGTTCTTGTAGATGTTTTTTCAAATAATAGAACGATGTTTTTACCTTCTAGGTATCTGTGTGGTGTTCTTGTTAATTTAAGATTTTTAAATTGAGCAGATAGGTCTAATAGATAGTTGATTTCTGCTTCTGTGTAATCACTTAATGTTAGGAAAGATCTTCCTTGTAAATTTACTGGCATATTTATATCTCCTTATAGTTTTATTTATAGGTTATATTTTAATTTATTCTCTTTTATTTTGCAATATTAATTAGTCTAGGCTTCTTACAAATGGCATTGACATACATCTTGGACCACCACGGCCTACTGTTAAGTTTGATGCGTCTAGTTCGTGTACTTTGATTCCTGCTTCTTTTAGTGCAGCATTTGTAACTGTATTTCTCTTATAAACAACCACTTCACCTGGAGCAATTGTTAATGTGTTTGAACCGTCATTCCATTGTTCACGTTCAGCAGCAATTGGGTCACCGTTACCACATGGGATTAGACGTACTTTTTCAACTCCAGCAATTTCAGCTAGGATTTCATCAAATTCACCAGATTTTTCTTCGATGTTTAGATCGTCTTCACCTTTTGTGATTTTGTAGATTTTTAGTGTTTGCATGATACCTGGGTGGTATGTGAATGCGTCATGGTCAATTCTTGTAAATACAGTATCTAAGTGCATGAATGCTCTGTTTACAGGAATATTTAGTGCATAAATTGTTTCGATTGCACTTTCTTCTTCACCAAAGAATATATTTTTAGCTAATTCTTGGATAGCTTCAAATTCTGTTCTTTGTGAGATACCAATTAATAATGTCTTATCAGAAATGATTAATTCATCTCCACCTTCTATGTGGTATTCTTTTCCTCTACCATAGTAGTTTGGAACTTGTCCCTTATAATCATTGTGATATCTCATTACATAATCACCATAGATTGTTTCTCTATTACGTGTTTCAGCAAACATTGTGTTGATTGATACACCGTTACCAATTGTAGCAAATGGGTCTCTTGTGAAGTATAGGTTTGGCATTGGGTTGATTGCAAGGTAGTTACCTTTTTCACCCATGTTTTTAAGTTCTTCTTCACTAAAGTGGCCTATTTCTAGAAGTGTGATACCAGCCATAGTTTTTTCAACAAATTCTTTAGTATCAGAAATACCTTCTAAAAGTTCTCTAGATTTTCTTAATATTTCTTCATCTGTTACACCAGTTTCTTCAAGGTATTGGTCTAAGAATTGTTCTCTTAATCCATCATTTTGATCAAGTGCTTCAGCAACTAAATCTTCAAGATAAAGTACTTCAACGCCATTATCTCTAAGGATGTCTGTAAATCTGTCGTGTTCTTCTTGAGCAAGTTTTAAATCTGGAATATCATCAAATAATAATTCTTCCAATGTATTTGGAGTTAAGTTTAATAATTCATCTCCAGGTCTGTGTACTAAAACTTTTTCAAGTTTATTAATTTCGCTTGTTACTTGTATAGCTGTCATTAAAATCCTCCTATAAATTTCGGGAAACATTTTCCCTTACACATATATTATATGATATTCCAAAATTAAATGTAGGACATTTTCGAACTGATTAGTTGTAAAAAAAGGTATATTATATGGAATTTTTACTAAAATGTGTGGTAAAATTGTAGTATACTTATTGTAAGGAGATAGAATGAGTAATACACGTTTAGAAGGAAAATTCGAATCCCACGTAGATTTATCCAGTCTTCTGACATACGAATATGAATTTGAAAGCTCCAATACAAAGCCAATGATTCACCAACAAGCACGCTTTCTACTTTGTACAAAGGGTTCTGGGAAAATAACACTAAACTCAAAAGAGTACGAAGTAAGAAAAAGATCTATTGTTTTAATAGTGCCTTGGGATATAACAGAAATCACACAAGTTGATGAACAACTAGAATTTATCAAAATTGTATTTAATTATAGTGCTTTCACCGATTATTTATCAGATTTAGAGATATTTACAGAAAAAAACAGCTCTTTTTATTCAGAAATAAAAGATAATAGAATAAAATACTTAAATGACATCGAATTTAAGAGCATTCTTAGAACGATGAAAAAATTTAGAGCTGAAGTTGGAGATATTTCTATATATCATACACCAAATAAGGATAATTTTTCTAGAATTTATTTGCTAACATTATTAGTAGAAGTGACGATTGAATTCCTTAGATCTATAAATGTGACTGAAGAAATTGACAGCAAAAAGAAAACAGTCAATATAAATGAAGTATTAAGTTATATGTATGCACATTTGGCTGATAAACTAACACTAGAAAAAGTATCATCAGTATTTTTTATGAGCAAATCTTCTATGGCCAAATATTTGAAAGAAAGTCTCAACTATACATTCAAAGAATTATTAGATGATATGAAATTTTCAAAATCAGTTGATTTGCTAGCCTATACATCACTAACACTTAGTGAAATAGCAAATGAGGTTGGTTATAATGACGACTCTCACTTCATAAATTCTTTCCTACAAAGAGAGAAAGTCACTCCAAGTGAATTTAGAGAAGATTATTTACACACAGAAAATAGATTAAAGCTTTTTGAATCTGACACAAAAAAAGATCTCATCAGGTATATAGAAAATAATTTTAGAGAGGAAGAATTGTCTATATCACTAGTATCTAAGAAATTTAATATGACAACTTCATCTGTAAACAAAATACTAAACTTCCAGTTTGAGAAAAACTTTACAGAATATTTAAACTATCTTAGAGTAACTGAAGCGGCAAATTTACTTAAAACTACCGATGAT
>CABTWT010000089.1 GCA_902488555.1 uncultured Anaerococcus sp. | reverse complement strand
TATATAGATAAAGGAGGAGGTAAGTATATGAAAACTAAAAAAACCTTATCATTTTTGATGGTCCTTGTATTGTCATTTACAATGCTAACTTCTTGTAACAATGACAATAAGCCAGCAGAAAGTGACAATAAAGAAGAGAAAGTAGAAGATGAAGTAAATACCGAAGAAGAAAAGAAGGAAGAGGGCAAAGAAGCGCCAGAAGATGAAATGGCAGAAAAGCCTGTTGATGAAGGCGGACACAGTCCTGCAACTGGCGGTACATATGAAGGGGTAGCTCCAGGATATGGTGGAGATATCAGAGTTTCTGTGGAGATGGGAGAAGAAGGAGAAATCCTTGATATCAATATCCTAGAAGATATTGAAACTAGTGGAGTTGGCAAAGTTGCCCTTGAAAAAATAACTGGAAGAATAATCGAAGGCCAATCAATAAATGTTGAGGCTGTAACTGGTGCTACAGCATCATCAAAAGGCATGATGCTTGCAGTTGGCAAGGCTTTGGAAGAAGCCGGAGTTGCTGACAATTTTAAGGAAGAATACAAGGAAAAACGCGAATATCCAAGCGAAATTGAAGCCGATATAGTAGTAGTTGGTGGCGGTGGAGCAGGACTTGCGGCAGCGGTTGAGGCTAGCAAGGCTGGTTCTTCAGTTGTTGTTATCGAGAAAAATGGTTTTGTTGGCGGTAATACCATCCTTGCTGGTGGTGCAATAAACGCCCCAGACCCAGAAAAACAAGCTGAACAAGGCATAGAAGACTCAAACGAAAATTACTTTGAACAAACCATGGAAGCAGGAGATAATGTTGCAAATCCAGATTTAGTAAGAGTATTAGCCGATAATGCCTATGATGGATTCAAATGGTTAGAATCTTTAGGTATAGAATTTGAAGATGAGATCTACCAAGTAGCTGGTGGCCTACATCCTAGAGCTCACCAAGCCATTAAACCTAACGGTGTTGGATTTATAGAAGGATATGTAGATACATTAGAAGAAAATGGAAACGCTCAAATCCTAACAGAAACCACAGGCGAACACCTTATCGAAGAAGACGGCAGAATAGTAGGAGTAGAAGCCAAAAATTATGATGGTTCACCACTAACCATACATGCCAAACAAGCAGTTATTTTGACTACTGGTGGTTTTGCAAAAAATACTGACATGGTAGTAAAATACAAAAATGATGAAAAATGGCCAAATCTAGACGAAAACACTATTTCAACAAACTTAGACTCTATCACAGGTGATGGCATCATAATGGGAGAAGAAGTTGGAGCAGATCTTGTAGATATGGATCAGATGCAATTCTTATACCTTGGTATACCAGGTAGAGGACCAATCACAGGACTATTGGACCTTGCAGCAGAAAAGACCTTGTTTGTCAACAAAGAAGGTAAGAGATTTGTAAGAGAAGACGGTAGACGTGATGTCATTTCAAAGGCTATATTTGAACAAACAGATGGTGAGTATTGGTTGATACACTCATCTGATGCCCTTGACTTTGATAATGAAAAGACTCTAGAAAAAGAAGATTTCAAAAAAGTTCTTGAAGAAGGTAAGTTTGGTTGGGTACGTGGAGAAACTTTGGAAGAATTGGCAGAAAAAATCGATGTGCCATATGAGAATTTACAGGCGTCAATAGATGCTTACAACAAATGCTTTGAAGAAAAAGCTGAAGAAGATGAATTTGGTAGAACTCTATTTGTATATCCATTTGAAAAGGGTCCATTTGTAGCAGTACCAAGAACACCAGCCCTCCACCACACAATGGGAGGATTAAGAATTGATACCGAAGCTCATGTAATAGACAAGGACGGTAATGAAATCCCTGGCCTATACGCAGCAGGTGAAATCACAGGCGGTATCCATGGAGCCAACAGGGTAGGAGGAAACGCTATAACCGATACAGTAGTATTTGGTAGAATAGCAGGACAAAATGCTGCAGCCGAAGAGAAATAAATAGAAAACTTTAAAAGAGGTGGATAGGGAAGAAAGCCGAATCCACCCTTTTTTTGCAGAAAACTTATGCTTACTTAGAGGCATTATGTTAGAAATACGACAAACAAGTAAAGATGATTTAAAAAATATTCAAAAATTATGGGCCGAGAAAGAAGTAATGGCTCATGTAGGTATTCCAGGGGGACTTAAGGAAGCTAATGATGATATGGACAATTGGCTATATTCAGTTGTTTCAAACAGACCTAAGTCAAACCATTATTCAATATATAATGACGATAAGTTTTGTGGGGAAGTTCACTATAATATAGATACTATACATTGCACTATAGCGGAACTAGGTATAAAGCTATATAGCTTTGCTAGAGGGAAAGGTATAGCTAGTGATGCCTTAAATTATGTGATTAAAGAGGCTTACAAAAATGAGGCAAAGATAATATTTGTAAATCCAAATCCAAAAAACAAAAGAGCTATTAGATTTTATGAGAAATTTGGTTTTGACCACAAAGCTACTCCTGATTTTATTGATAAAAAGTATCCAGGGTTTGATCATTACTACATGGAGCTTAAAAAATAATTATGTCAAAATAAACTAATAAAAATTATATTATTAAATCAAGTTCAGTTAGTGGTGATAGAGTATTTAGTAGCAAACCATCATTATGAGTAGAAAATGTACACCAAACGGAGTACAATTATAAAAAGGTAAAAATAGGAGGATATTTATGGAAGGTATAAAAGAAGCAAGAGTATCAGCTAGGATTGATCAGCTTACAAAAACCAAGGCTGAAAAAGAATTATCAAAACATGGATTATCTATCTCCGAATTTATAAGAATGAATCTAACAACAGTTGCAAATCAAGGTCTTCCAGATTATTATGGTATGCCAAATGAAACTACTATGGCGGCTATTTATGAGATGATTGATAGCTTTAAAAATAAAGAGAAGATAGAAGCTATTAGTTTTGATGATATTCAAAAGTTATTTGATGAATGAGGAAATAAATTGATAATAGGGTATTCAAAACAGTTTAAAAAAGATGTTAGGAAAATTCAACATAATAAAAAGTGGAAAAGAGTTCTTAAAGAGCCTCTTCCTTTCTCAAATCTCACCCCATGGGATTATGTTATTAAATCTTTTGAAGATGATAAAGAATTACCAGATTACTTTTATTCACACGAAATAACATTTCCAAAATCTGAAATTCAAAATATAAGAAGAGCTATTGGAGAAAGATCAAAAATAAAAGTAATGGATTTACATTTTGATGGAAGGACAGGGGACTGTTTGTTAATATATGCAGAAAGTGAATTAGGATTCTATCTGCTAAGAGTGGGAAGTCATAGCGAACTATTCTAAACTTTAGTAGTGTATAAAATTTATTATATTTTTATCTGTTCAGTTTGTAACATTATATCCATGTATTTATTCACAAAAACTCACATTGTAAGTACAATGTAAAAAAGGAGAATGCTATGGAAACAACAAATGTGAATTTTAGATTAGATAAACAAACAAAAAAAGAAGCTGAGGAATTGTTCGAAGACTTAGGATTAAATATGACCACGGCCCTTACTATGTTTGTCAAAGCATCCATTAGAGAGCAAGGAATACCATTTGAGGTGAGAAGAGATGTACCTAATGCAGAAACAATTGCTGCCATAGAGGAATCAGAAAGATTATTAAAGGATCCAAATGTCAAAGCTTATGATAATATGAAAGATTTAATTAAGTCTCTTGAGTCATGAAATATCAAGTCATATATACAAGTAAATTTAAAAAAGACTTAAAACTAGCAAAGAAACAAAATAGAGATTTGAATAAACTTTATAAGCTTGTGAAGTTATTATCTACTGGTAATAGCCTTAGGTTTAGCTTATAATGATCATAGCTTAATGGGAGATTATAGAGGCTATAGAGAATATCATATTGAGTCATACTGGTTACTAATTTATAAAATTCAAGATGAAAAATTGCTTTTATCTTTATCAAGACTAGGATCACACTCAGACTTATTCTAAATAAAGCATTAGAAAAACGCCCGCTCGGGCGTTTTTGTTTTACAATATTCTAGTTTCTCATCAAATAATTAAAAGCACCAAGGGATGCTGTTGCACCAGATCCTGCTGCTATTACTATTTGTTTAAAGAGGCTTGTTGTTGCATCTCCTGCTGCAAACACTCCTTCAAGACTTGCAGATCCGTCTGGGTTTACTTTTATTTCGCCACGGTCTGTAAGTTTTACTTCAGATTCTTTTAGCCATTCTGTGTTTGGTACAAGGCCTACTTGGATGAAGCAACCTTCTACTTCTAGTGTGTGTTCTTGGCCACTTTCACGGTCTGTGTATTCTAGTCTTTCTAGTCTAGAGTCACCGTAAAGGCCTGTTGTTTGGGCGTTTTTGATTCCTGT
>CABTWT010000088.1 GCA_902488555.1 uncultured Anaerococcus sp. | reverse complement strand
TTTTGAAAGATAAGTTTCCAGGCTCTGGATCTAGGGGTCCATCCCAAGAAATAACAACTGATGAGTCTGGTCCATTTATGAAATACGAGGGACCTATCCTACCGCTAATCATAGGCTCTACAGACCAGAAAGAGGATATTAAGGCTCGTCGTAAATTGGTTTTTGATTTCTTTACTACAAACCTTGAAGACTCAAGCCCAAAAACAGCCTTGCTAACAGACCAATATCTGATAAAAAACACCGGCCCTGCAAGGAAAATAAAATTCTACTATACCTTTGTATCAAGTCCTGATGACTTGACCTACTCATATCCAAAAATTGACCAAGATGGGAAAGACTTAGAGGCGAAATTGTATTATGGAAGCTATATGGGGGACTTTGTTTCGACTGCCAATGAAATCGACCCAGAAGAAACCTTAAATCTAAGGGATGCTACATCCTGGGAAGATTATCAAAAAGCCCTAAATGAAAGTTCATATTTAAAAGACGCCCTTGGCCAAAGCCCAAATACCAAGGACATTCCAGTAACAGTTTACAGCTTAACCAACAGCTACTATGAAGAAGGCCCTGAAGATGAAAATCCAACCTTAGTAGCTGGCATCGAAATTGATAGAGATAAGTCCAAGGTCCTAAGCTTAGGTTTTGACGGCTTTGGCAAATTTGACGATGGTATGGAAGAATTTTACCAATACTCCATCCCAAAAGAGGGTGAAAACTCCTACCATGGAGACAAGCACTATCTAATTATCCTAGGCCAAGATACACCAAAAGTCACAATCGAAGCCCAAAGCACAGGTGGATGGGACGGCTATGAATCCAAATCATCCAAGCTTAGAAATAACTTAAAAAATGCTGGTGCAGATCTAGCTCGACAAGAAATGAGCCTAGATGAGGCCCTAGACCTTGCCTTACCAATCCTATATGACAACTATAAAGAAAATCAAGAATCCAGACAAAAAGACCTTGCTTATTGGAAAATGGACGATTTCAATATTCCTTCATATACCTTATCTTATGAAGAATATAAAGACCTTTACATCAAGGAACTGTTTGAAACAGGTGCATTAAGCGAAAAACCAATGATGAGATACGACGATGGCAATATAGACCTAATGGATGTAACAAACACCCAAAGAATTATCTTTGCTGAATTTGAAATCGAACTAGGAGAAAATCAAACAAGCCAAATAACTATAAGCTCTTACAAGCAAGGATCCTACGACTACTACGGTGGGAGAAATGAGCAAGGAGTATTTGGCTACGACTTATTAACCAACATAGATTCAGCTATAGACTTGGATAAATTTGAAACAGAAATCATCGATTACGACAATATAGACATAGGAGAAGGAAACTTTGCCTTTGATTTAGAAAAAAACCTTAAGAGCCTTAGCCTATCAAAGGACCAAGATCACTATTATATAGAAGTAAGCGGAAAGAAATAAATGAAGCCATTTAATTGAAAAATCAGCCAATCTTAAAAAGCACCTAAGAAAGGTGACCCATAAAGTTGGATCTAATACCAGAGTTAGAACTAAACTAGCTCTGGTATTTCTTTGGCTTGAAATAGCCTTTTTTGTTATAAGATTTCAAGCAAATACCCTTATCACATATTTAACAATATTAAATCTGAGGGATTAAATTATTTGTGAGAATATTTCCTATTCTCGTAACTCTATTACTCAATAAAGTAAGCTACAAATAAAAGACTTATCAAGTAAAAAATACACTAACAAAAATATCCTTATTGATTAACAATAAGCTTTAATTTGATATAATGTAGTATATAGACTTATATTACTTAGAATATTAGTTTAAAAAAAGTTTTTTAGGAGTTGAAAATGGCAAAAAATATTGATCCCAATCTTAGAAAAATAGGTGATTATTTAAATATAGGACCTAATAAGCAGTTTCTCATACCAGATTATCAAAGAGCGTACTCTTGGACAAAGAGTCAGTGTGATAAGCTCTGGCAAGATATCCTAGATGCAATGGAGGTTGAGTCATCAGACCCTTATTTTTTTGGAACTATAATAACCAACAATCAGCAAGATGATACAATACTAAGCCTTATAGATGGTCAGCAAAGAACAACCACCTTCATATTGTTATTAAGAGCCCTACTATTAAAACTAAATGAATCTGTAGAACAAACGATGTCTGATAGAGATTCTCAAAGGTTAAATAGTGGATTGACTTTAAAGAGAAATGCTATTATCAAAATTTTATACAAGGCTACTGATGAAGAGGTTTTTGATATTGTAGAAGACTTTTCGGTTGATAAAAACAAAGTAATCTTAAGAAACGAATCTATTAATGAAATATACAAAGATGAGCTAAACACTATTTTGTTCAATAGAACATACGATGATATAAAAGAATCAGTATATAAGATTCCGAGAAAACAAAAAGATAATAAATACACTAACTTCTTTAGAAACTTTGATTTCTTCTATCAAAAGCTATCTGAATTATCTAACTCTGAATTAAATGTATTTACAGACTATATCCTTAACAAATCAGAGATTATTGAAATAAAAAGTTGGAATGTAGACCAAGCCATAACCATGTTTAACTCACTAAACAGTGATGGAATGCCCCTTCAAGATGCTGATATTATAGCGGCAAAACTATATGCAAAAGCAGGAGATAGCAACCTACAGTTTAAAGAAAATTGGGAAGAGTTTAACGACATAGAAGAAAGTCTTGATTCTCTAAAAATAGCAGATAAAGATTCAATGCTAAACCAACTAATGTATATAAAAAGAGCTGTTGATAGAGAGACTATATCAGATGGAGATAGTATTATCGTAACAACGCCAGGATTGAGAAGATATTATACAGATATAAGAAAAGACCTGCTAACAGATCCAGTAACTTTAAGCTCCGAGCTAGTTCACATAGCAAAAATATGGGACAAAATAAAAAGCTATACCATAATAACAATATTATCCCTATTTAATAAAAACTATAGATTGTTTTTGATGTCCTATCTTTTTAAATTTGATATAGAAGATATTGACGAAAAATTAGTAACAGAAATAGGAGAGACCTTGCTTAGGCTATTCTCTGTATTAGAAATCCAAGAATTAGTCTATTCGAGCAATAAGTTTAAGACATTCCTATTTAGACAAAATCTAGATTTTGTAAGAAAAGATATCAGTATAGATGAAATAAAAACTAATTTTGATAAACATATAGGTTCACAATGGACCTATGAGCAAATAAATACCCTAATTAAAGAATACACAAAAAGACCTCTGGTAGTTTTAAATGAATACTTATATGCCAAGGAAGTAAATAATAACTTTAGTATAAATGATGGCTACGAAATAGAACATATAATTCCAAAAAGTGGCAGGAACATTGAAAACATTCGCAAGGATACAGGCATAGCTGATGAAGAAATCTTCAGATCAAAGGTAGAAGAACTTGGAAACAAAATGTTATTAGAAGAAAAAATAAACAAATCTATAGGAAACGCTTGGTTTAGGTCAAAGTTAGAGACATCTATAGAAGATAAGTCAGGATATAAAGATAGTAAGTTTCCAACAGCCCAATACTTTATAGCTAAATATGAAGATGTAGACAAGGCTATATGGACTTTTGAAGATGTAGATCAAAGGACTGAGAAAATAGCAGATAGGATAGCTAAATTTATATTTAACTAATATCTTCGATTGGTTGTAAATAAAACACTATTTTATATTTATAAGGGAAGCAGAATCCTGCTTCCTTTTTTATCTAAAGAGATCATGCTAAGCATCTTTATTACTATTCAATAAAATTAAATATGTGAGATTAGGTTATTCTAACGACTATTCGAACAAAACATGGGAGAATATTTCCGAATCTAAGGTAGTATAAAACAAAGTAGCAGTCCTTTGGAATGATTATGAAATTAAAGTTATCAAATCAAATTTTATTAAAACAGATTATAGACTTTATTGGATTAATAAGACTTTGGATAAAGAAGTTTTGTATTGGGATTCTCAACGATACAAACAAAGGCTCAGTAAAGCTGTACTCTATTTGATTGTCCATTTTTCAACAATTTTGTTATAATTATACTAACAAGGAGTGTGTATATGGAAACTAGTGTTAATCTTTACCAAAAATTATGGGCGGCTTCTGATGACCTTCGTTCTCAGATGGATGCCAATGAATATAAGAACTACCTACTAGGAATAATTTTTTATAAATACCTATCAGATAAGATGCTAGATGAGGTTGGCAAGTTACTGGAAGTTGGTGATGCTAATCTTGAAACTATTCAGCAAATCTATCAAGAAGAGATGCAAGGGGATGATGCTGACCTTATTACTGAGGAGCTAAAGAACAAATTTTCTTTTGTTATAGGGCCAGACCATACCTTTACTCATTTTATAAAGGAAATTGAGGAGGGGACTTTTCAACTAGATGACCTTGGCCAGGCTTTCAACGAAATCGAACGTTCTGATGAGGATTATATTGGACTATTTGAAGATATAGACCTATATTCCAACAAGCT
>CABTWT010000087.1 GCA_902488555.1 uncultured Anaerococcus sp. | reverse complement strand
CATAGGAGTTGCCCTTGCAGTAATGCTTGCAGTAATAAGAATCAAAACAAATGCCTTTAGCCTATGGATGGTAATAGTTCCAGGATTTTTATTATCCCTAATTATTTCAAGAAAAGTTCCCCAACTATTTGTAGGCATTGCCTTTGACTCAGGAGGAGTTGCATCAGGGCCAATGACGGCAACCTTTATCCTAGCCTTCTGCCAAGGAGTAGCTGGAAATGTGGCAGATGGATTTGGTGTAATATCCTTTGTAGCCATGATGCCGGTACTGACGATAATGATAATGGGTTACCTTTATAAGGGGAGGAATTAATGAAAGAATTATTAAGAGTAATACTACCTAGAGGCAAGGGAAGCGACTTCATGAATTTATTAGATAAAAATGGAGCAAGCGCCATAACTTGCTTTTACGGTTACGGTTTAAGCAAGGGGCATATAGAAAATATGCTCCACGTTGATAAAATAAAAAAAGAAATAGTAATGGCTATATTAGATGAAGAAGATGCAAGGGATTTACTTAGAGAATTAAACAAGGAAATCAAAAAAACCAACACAGCCATAGCCTTTACATCGCCCCTTGAATATAGAATTGAGGATGAGGTCAAAATGAATTTAGAATATGTAGCATTATATGTAATAGTAGATAGACACGAAGGCCAAAAAGCAGTTCAAATTGCCCAAGAAAACGGCGCAAGAGGTGCAAGCCTAGTACACGGACGAGGCTCAGCCAAAGAAGTAAAATCAATACTATTTAACATGAACATAGAAGAAGAAAAAGATCTAGTAATAATGCTAGTAAAAACAGAACTAGCAGATCAAATAAAAAATGCAATCTATGAACAAATGCAACTAAAAGATGAAAATAAGGGTATAATATATACGTTACCAGTAATAGAAGTAAGAGGACTAATCGATCAACAATAAAGCAACTGATTTAATATTGAGAAATTATGTCCTAGAATTATCCAAAAGGAGAAAAAAATGAAAGAATTAGATTCAAAAGAATTTATTGACCAAATAGAAAACGGTAGTGGGCTATGCCTAGTAGACTTTAATGCTTCATGGTGTGGACCATGCAAAATGCAAAAACCAGTCCTTGAAGAATTGGAAGATAAGTTTAATATATACGGACTAGATGTCGATAAAGCAAAAGATATAGCAGGCAAATACAATGTAAATGCAGTTCCATCACTTATGATATTTAAAGATGGTGTTTTAAAACAAACTTTGGTAGGATTTCAAGCAAAAGATGTCCTAGAAGAAGCCTTGAGCAAGTATTTATAAGTAATTTATAGAAAATATTATAAATTTCAAAACTTTAAAATATTAAATACTATTTTTGTAAGTCTTGTTTAAAAATAGTATTTTTTTATTGAAAAAATTAAAATAATCTGTAAAATACATCTTATAGATTAGTTTTACATAAGGAGGAAATATGACAACTGAGCATATTGATTTTTTTGAATTTAACAACACTATATTTTCAATGATTAGAGAAATTTCTCATAAGATAGATATTTTATTGCAAGATACTGCCCAAGAAATGGGCATTACAACCTTACAATTAAGGATGCTAATAACTTTGTATTCAAATGGCAAAGAAGTTTCCATAGGAAATTTAGGCAAGGCCATAGGAGTTACAGGTGGCAATATTTCAAACATTTGCAAAAAATTGGAGAAATTAGGTTTTGTAAAAAGAGTTAGATCTGAAGAAGATGAACGTGTAGTTAATGTAATGCTTACCAAAAACGGCGAAAAAGCAGCTGTTAAAGTTGGAGATTACTTGTACAAATTAAGAAATGAATTCAAAAATAATGAAGTAGATATAAATTTACAAACAATAATAGATGAATTAAAATCTTTGGATCAACTACTTGATAATTTTATTTCAAGGAGTGGTTTATAGATGGATAAAAAAAACAACAAGACCAATAGGCCCCTTCTGTATTATTGGATAGTAGCGATAATACTTTTTGTAGTTATCCGCTATGCTCTAAGCCCAATTACAACTAAAGATCAGGCCAAAGAAGCTTCTTACAGCGAATTTGTAACTATGATTGAAAATGATCAGGTTACCGAAGTATTCAAAGATAAAACCAAATACACCTTCAAGGCTAAAGTTGATGGCAAGGAAAAAACTTTTGAAACTGGCCTTTGGGAAGATACAGACCTTACAGAAAGATTATTAAAGGCCAAAAAAAGAAATGACAAATTAACTTTTGGTAAAGAAATAGAAACTACCATGAATCCATGGTTGACCCTATTTTTAACCTCAGTTTTACCTTTACTTTTCCTTTGGGGAATATTTGTTTTTGCCTCAAGATCCCTAACAAAAACTATGGGTGGCAGAGGCGGCCCAGACTTTATGAATTTTGGCAAATCCAATGCCAAAGTTTATGTGGAAAATAAAACTGGCAAAACTTTTAAAGACGTAGCAGGTCAAGAAGAAGCCAAAGATTCCCTATACGAAATCGTAGATTTTCTTCATAATCCAAGCAAATACAAGGAAATCGGAGCCAAAGTTCCAAAGGGAGTACTTTTAGTAGGACCTCCAGGAACAGGTAAAACTTTATTGGCAAAAGCTGTTGCAGGCGAAGCAAGCGTTCCATTTTTTATAATTTCTGGTTCAGAATTTGTAGAAATGTTTGTAGGTCTTGGAGCAAGCAAGGTGCGTGATCTTTTCAAACAAGCCAAGGAAAAAGCTCCTTGTATAGTTTTTATAGATGAGATTGATGCCATAGGTAAAAAACGTGATGTTTCAGGCTATTCAGGAAATGATGAACGTGAACAAACCCTAAACCAATTACTAAATGAAATGGATGGATTTGATGCCACAGAGGGAGTAGTATTATTAGCTGCAACCAACAGACCAGAAATCTTAGATCCAGCCTTAACCCGTCCAGGTCGTTTTGACAGACGAGTTGAAGTTGAATTGCCAGATAAAAAAGGTCGTGAGGACATATTAAAAGTTCATGCTAAAAATATCAAACGTGAAGATAATATCGACTATGAAGAAATTGCAGCAAGAACTGCTGGAACAAGTGGTGCTGACCTTGCAAACATAGTAAATGAAGGTGCTTTGCGCGCAGTAAGAGAAGGCAGAAAAAAACTTACCCAAGAAGACCTTGAAGAATCAATTGAAGTTGTAATAGCAGGTCAACAAAAGAAAAATGCGGTAATTTCTGACGACCAAAAGAAAATTATCGCCTACCACGAAGTTGGCCATGCCCTAGTAGCAGCAATTCAAACCCACAAGACTCCAGTAACCAAAATTACAATCGTACCAAGAACTGGTGGAGCTTTGGGATACACAATGACAGTTGACAAAGACGAAAAATATATAATGACCAAAGAAGAACTCTTTGATGAAATTTGTACCTACGCTGGCGGTAGAAGTGCAGAAGAATTAGTCTTTAACACCAAAACCACAGGCGCAAGTAACGATATAGAACGTGCCACAGCAATGGCAAGATCCATGGTAACAATATACGGAATGGACGAAGACTTTGACTTCATGCAACTTGAACAAATTCAAGGTAGATACTTAGGCGGAGAACGTGGACTAATTGTTTCAAGTGGAACAGGCAACAAAATTGACGAAAAAGTTCAAAAAATAATTTCAGCTGCCCACATGCGTGCAATTGAAATCTTAAAAGAAAATATGGACAAACTCCACGAAATAGCAGATTATCTATTGCAAAAAGAAACCATAACAGGTGAAGAATTCATGGAAATCCTAAATAGGAAAAACACAAGTCAAACAAATGAAAATGATATAAAAGAAAACACTGACGTAGACTTAAATGACCTAGAAAAAGAAGAAAAACCAAAAGAAGAATTCCCACCAATAAATAATCAAGAAGACATCAAAGAAGAAAACAACGAAGAAAACAAAGAAATATAAAACAAAATCCTCCTAAGAATAGGAGGATTTTTTAGTGGAGGAAAAGAGATATTTCGACTCACTCCATACGCTCAACATGCCAATTATTAACGACATCAAGATCATAAGAAAAGAATTTGCGAAGCAAACTTCTACTGCTCATTGCTCCCTGCAAGGGCGGCGGGGTGAAATGGGTCGGGGGTTCGGGGAAGGGCAAAAGGGGCCTCCGCCGCCCCTACTGCCCTGCTCCCCGAATAGGAACGCGAGAAATAAAAAATCCGCAAATCATAAAAGACATCAAAAAAATAATTTATTAGGAAATTTATTGTCCCACATTAGCACCCTTACCACGTTAGTGATGCTAATATGCTATACATAGTAGTATCAGTTAAAAAATTATATTAATCCCCCCGGCATCTTGAGCGGAGAACATCTTTAGATGTTCGAAGTCGAAAGATCTCATAAAAGACGGTAATCTTTTTATATTTAAGAAAATATCAAGAGATGTTTCGACTCACATTCGTTCGCTCAACATGCCAAGTTAAATGTAAAACTAAAGTAACAAAGCATTAGATCAAATACGCTCCTTAAGCATGCCAAGTTACACTTATAAGTTTTACATAGTAATAACAATTCAACAATCCTCCCCCTCCTGGCATCTTGAGCGGAGAACATCTT
>CABTWT010000086.1 GCA_902488555.1 uncultured Anaerococcus sp. | reverse complement strand
CTAGATACCAACACAGACGATGTAAGGGATACACTAAATTATCTGGCTGTATCTAGGAGAGGCCTTAGAGAAAGGGACCTAAAAAATATATACAAGCTTAAGGGCAAAGCATGTAATTCCCTAGATTTTGCAAGTTTGAAAAAGTATTTGAGAGCCTTTTTCCTAGAAGATAAGTACTTGAGAGTAGACTTTACCCACAAAATAATCAGACAGTCTATACTCGATGATATGACCTATACTGATAAAATTACTTTTTCTAATGATATAGCAAATTCCTTTATGGACCTACGCCCAGAAGATCCGATAAAGCTAGAAGAACAATATTATCTAGCCTATCTAGCTCACAATAAGGAGGCGGCCGTAGATTTATTGCTAAGTATAGGGGCCAATGCAGAAAGAATTGCTCCACAAACCATAGAATCAACATTAGTAGCCATAACAAAAACCCACAATACAAGTCAAAGTGATGAGAAATGGGTTAGTGATTTATTTAAGGCCGCCTTTAAATTTGATTTGAAGATCCAAAAAGTTATCTTGGCATATTTTGTTTTCTCAGGCTATGAAGATGGAACAATAAGATCAATAAAAGCGTCAACTAATAATGACAAAATCCTCTTGGCTTACTTGGAAAAGTTATTGGAATATAATCCCGAAGACTACGATATAATGAGGCTATACGCTGATCAGCTAAGTTTCTTGGCAATAAAAATTAGCGTGGTTGATAAGGATCCAATTAGCCTTGATTATATGAAAAAAGCAGTAGAAGTCAATGAAGTCTTGGTAAATAATTCAGATGCTAATATGGAAAATCTAGCCAATGCCTATGCAAATATGGCAAAAATTTATCTAAGATACGGCTTCAGAGATAAGGCAAAGGCAAACCACGAAAAATCTATTTATTTATTCGAAAAACTGGCAGATAAAAACAAGACCACGGTAAATTTGGAAAATCTTGCTCTTGCATATAGTAACATAGCCAACCTATACTCAGAAGGTGATTGGGTGGATGGGCTTGAGGCTAAGAAATACTACAAGGAGTCTATTAGGATAATAAATAATCTACTGAAAAAACAAGAAAATGTCAGCATGAAAAAGACAGTTGCCGTTGGATATATCAATATGGCTAGCCTATACTTTAGAGAAAATAATATGAGGAGGGCTAGAAAATGGTATTTTAGAGCTATTGATGCCATAAAATGGATAGAAAATATGGAACCAAACTTGGAAAATAAAGAAGCCTTGGCCAGAGCCTACAATAATGTAGCAGATCTCTTTGCTGATGAGCTAATAAATGATAGGCAAAAAGCAGAAGAATTTTATTCGATGGCAGTAAGTATATATGAGTCTATACTAAAAATAAAGCCAATCATATCTGTAAAGAAAAATCTTGCTACAACTTATGATAATATAGGCAACCTATACTCTAACTTGAAAGAAGATGAAGCTTATTCTTACTATTTAAAAGCTATAGAAATCAAAGAAGAAGTGCTTGGAGAAAGTGCAAGCAAGGAAGAAATCATAGACCTTGCTACAAGCTATAACAACCTTGGTTTTTTGTATGCGGATAAGAATAAAAATTATGCCATATCCTACTATGAAAAGGCCATCAAGACCCTTAATATATTAGATAATAGAAAAGAAGACAAAAGATATTGGGAAAATCTAGGAATCTGCTATACAAATTTGGCTGATTTATATTATAAAAAAAGTGAAAATGAAAAATCCAAAGAATATTACAAAAAAGCTATAGAGATTTATGAAAGCTTAATAGAAAGATACCAAGATGACGATATAATAGAAAAATTGCTGATAATATACAATAACATAGCTTGCTATATGACTGATACAGACCTTGGTCTAATAGAGATTGAAAAGGAATATCTAGAGGCTATAAACTTAATCAAAATGATCAAAGACCCCTACAGCAAACGCAAAAAAACAGCCATAATCTATAACAATTTGGCCAACTTATACTTTATAAAAGATAAAAACTTCGAACTTTCCGAAAAATGCTACTTAAAGTCAATAGACTTAACTAAATGGCTTGTAGGTCAAAACGTATCTTTGGAAAATTTGGAAAGGCTAATGGTAAACTATTACAATTTATCAAAACTTTACCAACTTTGGGGCAAAGACGAAAGGAAGGAAGAATGCTATAAAATAGCAAGCTTTATTGATAGAAAAATAGAAGTCGATAAGGATAGGGATACTAAAAAGTTCATATATAGACACAAGGCTTAAAAATAAAAAAAGACAATCTGGAAATAGCTCTTACAAATGGTGATATATCATTTTGTAAGAGCTATTTTTTGTATGCTAATCTCCCAAATAATAAAATTGGAATTCTAAAAAAATCTAGGTCCCGATCCCCATCTATAATGTAATCAAGATAAAGGCGAGTAAAAAGCTTGGGAATAAAAAAGTGAATTTCAAAAAAAAATCCAGGTCATAAGCTCAGCCTATAATGTAATCAAGATAAAGGCAAGCGAAAAGCTCGGGAATAAAATTTGAAAAAAATCATGCTTAAGGCTTGGACCTATAATAAAGACACAATAAAGATTGGAAAAATATAACGGGAGATAGATATGAAAAAGCAATTAAAAGCATTAGCATTAATACTAGCAATGCTTACATCAACAGCATGTGGATCAAAAGAAGCAAATACAACAGAAAATATTAACCTAGCACAAGAAGAAAGAGCAAATGAAGTTGCCCTTGCAAATATAAAAACACCAAAGGCAAACAACGTAGCAGTTGAAGAAGAAAATAAAGAAAAAGAAGATAAGAAATCTTATTTAATTCCACAAACTTTAGAACTTAAAGAAGAAGAAAAAGCTCAAGAAATTAAAGAAGCTAAAAAAGAAACCACTGAAGAAGAAGTAGTAGCTTATCAAGAAGTTAGCACAGTTAATGAAGAAGAAACTATAGAAGAAGCTAAAGTAGAAGAAAAAACACCAGCATACGATGACGCTTACGAAGTTTTCGTAGGAGCAGACGAAGAAGAATACGCATACACAGAAGAAAAAATAGAAGATGATAAAGCAGTAGCTTATCTAGCAGAAGAAAAACAAGAAGTTGAAGCTAAAGAAAAAACAGAAGAAGCTCCAGTAGCAATCAAAGAAGAAGCTGTAGTATCTGCACCAGCAGAAGTCGAAGAAGAAGTTACAGTAAACGAAGATAACGAAATCATCGAAGAAGTTGAAACAGAAGAAGAAATAGAAGAAACACCAGTAGAAATCAAAGAAGAAGCACCAGTAGTAAATGAAACAAAAGCAAACAATGCTTCTGGACTAACAGTTGCTAGCCCAACTATAGAAGAAATCAGATCATACTGGAAAAACTACCAAACAAAAGCAAACGACACATTTGAAGTATTTGGACTAAACTTAATCGACCAAGAAAGTGATGAAATATTCAGCGAATGGACAAATCTTGACCTTAACAACATGACTCTTGGCGCACTTTCTCAAGTGGCACAAGAAGATGCTCTTCACATTGCAAACACAGCAAGATTTGCATCAGGTATCAAAAACGAACTAGTAATTGGTCAAAACCAAGCACAAGCTGCACAAGCTGCATCACTAGTAAACAGATTAAATAATGAAATAAGCCATAACCCAGAACAAGTAAGTGGACTTGATTCAAACATCTACCAACTAGGTTTCCAAGGCGCTGCAAACTCAAACCTTGCATCAAACTATGGTCTACTAGACTCAGTACTAGGATACTTAAGAGATGATCTTGGCGAAAGAAACCAAGCTGAAGTTGGACACAGAAGATGGATACTAAATCCAGCAGAAACAGAAGTAGGATTTGGATTAACTGATGAATACTCTGCAATGTATGTTAACAACAATGAATACGATGGCGAAAACGAAGATTTAGTATATGCTTATCCAGGACAAACAGCAATAAGCGAATTCCACTCAGAAAATTCTAGCCTATCACTAATGTTTGGCGAAAACTTTGACGTAACAAATGCTAAAGTTAGCGTAACAGACCTTCAAACAGGCGAAGTAAGAAATGATGCACACATCGACCAAAGTCTAAAAGGTTGGGTAAAATCAATAACATTCGGTAAAGGAATGAACTTCCAACCAGGTACAAAACTTCAAGTTAAAGTTACAGGCGTAACAAAAGACGGAGCAGAATACCCAGTAGAATACACAATCGAATACGCATCAATCAATTAAAAGATAATCCCGTATATATTTTCACATAGAGTAAAAGCTTAAGTTTCCCGTCTTAAGCTTTTTTGTTTGCATAAATTTATGTTAAAATTAATATAGATATAATAAAGCTAAAAAACAAAATAAAAATTTAGGATTATAGCTATAATTGATAAGGAAAATGATTCTTAAAATAAGGCAAAATCTATAAGATATTATGAGTATATTATGATAAATCCAAAATTATTATATAAAAATATTGGCCAAAATAGATGGGAGATGTTTTGAAAAATATTAATGAAGCAAAGGATTACATACTAAACAGGAGAAATTCTAAGGGAATCCATAGTCTAGAAAAGATAAGGCTTTTGCTGGAAAAGTTTGATAACCCACAAGATAAAATCAGAGTGATTCACTTAACAGGGACCAATGGCAAAGGATCTACTACAAAGATGATTAGCGCTTGTTT
>CABTWT010000085.1 GCA_902488555.1 uncultured Anaerococcus sp. | reverse complement strand
TTTAGATATGAATCAAAGGCTGGACAAAAAGCTCCAAGAAACCCTATAGCCATCGGTATATTTGGAATTTTATGCATAGGTGCTGGCTATTATATAAGCCTTACAACCCAAAACCCTATGCAAGCCTTAAAGACATTTTTCTTAGCAGTTATTCTTGTAATAATTGGAACTTACGCTGCCTTTACTGTAATTGTTTCTGGAATTTTGAAAGTCTTACAAAAGAAAAAGAGTTTCTATTATAAAAAAGAAAACTTTACAGCTGTTTCTGGCCTTATCTACAGGGTAAGAAATAGTGCCAAGACCCTAGCAAGTATAGCAATCCTATCAACCATGGTAATTATTGTCCTTACTTCTGGTTTTTCCCTATATTTTGGAATAAGCGAAGTCCAAGATAGTCTATTTCCAACAGACTACAGCATGTCTTTTCCAGCAAATGATTATGATGTTTCCTACTTTGAAAAATTGATAGGTGATACTCTAAAAGAAAACAATAAAGCTGGAAAGATTTATGCTTATAAGAGCAATTTCTTACCTGTAAGTAGAGATGGTAGCAAGATTAATCATATGGACAATGATCCTAACTTTGCTTTGGATGAAGAAGTTGATGGGATCCATACATTTTTGGATGAAAAATCTACTTACGACTTTGGGGACTACGATGCAATATTATTTGCCAAAGATGATCATACTGACATCACAAAAATCGGAGATATGGACCTAAAAGTTAAGAAGGAAAAAAGAGAAAATTATCCAATTACTTTTGCTGTAGCAGATATTACAATGACCAATAAGGATATGCTAGTATTTAAGGATTCAGACAAATTTGACAAGGTTAAAGAGACTCTTGCCTTAGATGATAATGGGGGCTATGAGCCTACTTGGCATATTAACTTTGATGTAGATGGCCCATACGATCCAAAATTAATAGAAGTCCTACGTGATAAACTAATGGATGAATTTAGCGACCATTGGTTTGGTTTAAATGATGACATAAGTAGTAGGAAGGAATTTATGGCCATTTATGCAGGAATATTTTTTGTAGGGATTATACTTGGCCTAGGTTTTATTGTATCAACAGTACTTGCAATTTACTACAAACAGCTTTCCGAAGGTATAGAAGATAAAAATAGATTTAAGACCATGCGCCAACTTGGCATGACAGATAAGGAAGCCAAAAAATCTATATCAAAACAAATGGGTCTGGTATTTTTCCTACCACTAATATTTGCCTTTGTCCACTCCCTATTTGCCATACCAATAATTACCAAATTCTTGGAATTATTAAGCCTGTCAAATACAAGCCTATACATGATATGCCTAGTATCAGTATTTGCCTTCTATATAATATTTTATTTTGCAACCTTCAAATTAACAGAAAAAACCTACAACAACATAGTATTAGACTAATAAAAAGCCTGCATATTCTTGCAGGTTTTTAACTTATTATGTTTGTGATAAAGACCATTAGAGGCATTAGGATTACTGTTACAATGCCTGCCACAGCTATTGATAGGCCGCTCATGGCGCCTTGGACTTCTCCCATATCACGGGCTTTGGTTGTTCCTAGGGCGTGGGCTACTGTTCCTATGCCAACTCCTTGGGCGACTGGATCTGTGATTTTGAAGACTTTGATAATTATTGGTGCTATTATGATGCCTACAATTCCACGAATTATAACTGCTATAGCGCTTAGGGCTACTATGCCACCGTATTCTTCCGATAAACCTATGGCTATGGCTGTTGTTACAGACTTTGGCAAGAGGGTTACAGTCATTACAAATTCTACTCCAAAAATTTTAGCAAGTATTACCGTAAGAAACATAGATATGAAACTTCCTCCTATGATTCCAATCATTATTGCTTTAAAATTTTCTTTTAATATATCGATATTTTCATAAAGACTAACTACTAGGGCTACAGTTGCAGGTCCTATGAAAAAGGATATGATTGATCCTCCCATATTGTAATCTGCATAGGATATGCCAGCCAATGATAGAATAGCAGAGATTGTAACTATAGATAAGAGTAGTGGGTTAAAGATAGCTTTCAAAATCACATTATTAATCTTCTTGTTTATTTTTTTGCTAGCTTCAAAGACTACAAATGATAATATTATTCCAAAATACGAATTAGCAAACATCTTATTTTCCTTTTTGTACTATTGAGACAAGTTTCATACTAACAATCATGGCAATGCTAGCAGTTATAAGAGTGATAACAAACATAGCAAAGAAATTTTGCCTAAATAAGTCAAAATTTTCTATGATGCCTACACCAGCTGGGACAAAGAGAAAACTCATATTTTCAAGTATGGTTTCTGAGGCTCTTTTGACATCGGATGTTTTTAGGGCCTTGGTCAAAAATAAGACAAAGAGTATGGCCATGCCATAAATTGTTTCTGGTATTGGTAGGGGTAATATTGCTTTTAAGACGCTGCCGGCAAATAGGGCTGCGATTAAAATTGCAAATTGTTCTAAAAAATTCATATAAACTCCTTATTTTCTTTCCTTTATATATAATATAAGCTAATAAGATTTTAACATTAATTTTTCCCTTGACAAGTAAGAATTCCCTAGTATATTTAAAAGCAACTGGCAAAAGGCTAATTATTAAGCTTTAGCGTTTATTTTTAGATATTATCATAAATATTTCTAAAATTATGTAAAATATACCAATTAAGGCTTGATTTTATAAGTTTTTTGTTGTATTATTATATGGTGCTTTGAAGCAAGATGTTGCTTGGTTTGTAGGCCGCAAACTAAGGGAACTCTTGACCAGCAAGTTTGAAAATATATTTCAAGCGCTTTCCAAAAAAATATCAAACGCCCGGAAGCGTGGCAAAGAAAGAGAGAGGAAAAATGGCTAATCAACAAAAGATCAGAATTAGACTAAGAGCTTACGATCACGAAGTTATCGATAGCTCAGCAGAGAAAATCGTAGAAGCGGTTAAAAGAAGCGGAGCAGAAGTATCTGGACCAATCCCACTTCCAACAGAAGTAGAAAAGATTACAATCTTAAGAGCGGTTCACAAATACAAAGACTCTAGAGAACAGTTTGAACAAAGAACACACAAAAGATTAATCGATATCATCAATCCAAATGCTAAAACACTTGATGCACTTAAGAAATTAAACTTACCTGCAGGTGTTGATATCGAGATTAAGTTATAATAACTGTAATTAGAATGATTGGATATTCAATCCGCTGTAATTAAGGAGGTACTCGAATGAAGAGTATATTTACAACAAAAGTAGGCATGACTCAAGTCATCGACGAAGATGGAGTTATTACTCCAGTTACTGTTCTAAAAGCTGAAGAAAATGTAGTTGTACAAGTTAAAACAGAAGAAATCGACGGTTACAACGCAGCTCAAATCGGCTACATAGACAAAAAAGAAAAAAATGTTAAAAAGCCACAAAAAGCTCATTTTGACAAAGCAGGTGCACCTTACAAAAGACACCTTAAAGAAATCAACTTCGGAAATGAAGCAGTTGAACTTAAAGCAGGTGACACACTAAGTGTTGATATCTTTGAAGAAGGCGAAATCGTAGACGTTGTTGCAACAAGCAAGGGTAAAGGAACTCAAGGTGCTATCAAAAGATGGAACTATGGTAGAGGTCCAGTATCTCACGGTTCTAAATCACACAGAGTTGCCGGTGCTCGTGCAGCAGGTTCAGATCCAGCTAGAGTATTCAAGGGTAGAAAAGGTTCAGGAAAAATGGGAAATGAACGCGTAACAATCCAAAACCTAAAAGTGGTTAAGGTTAGTGCTGACGACTCATACATCCTAGTTAAAGGTGCGGTTCCAGGACCTAAAGGCGGCGTAGTAGAAGTTAAACAAGCTGTCAAAGGCCAAAACTAAGGAGGACAGTAATGCCTAAAGTTAACGTTTTAAACATTAAAGGAGAAAATGTTGGCGAAATCGAGTTAAACGAAACTCTATTTGCAACAAATATCAGCAAGCAAGCTGTTTATGAAGTTGTAAAAAACCAACTAGCAAATAAAAGACAAGGTACACAATCTGCTAAAACACGTGCTGAAGTTCGTGGTGGTGGACGTAAACCATTTAGACAAAAGGGAACAGGTAGAGCTCGTCAAGGTTCTATAAGAGCTCCACACTACACAGGTGGTGGTGTTGTATTTGCTCCAAAGCCAAGAGACTATAGCTACAAAGTTCCAAAGAAACTTAGACGTAAAGCACTTTATTCAGTACTAACAAGCAAAGTTAATGAAAATGAATTAGTAGTACTTGATGAATTAAAGATGGATACATTTAAAACAAAAGAAGCAGCAAACATCCTAAATACAATAGATGCTGGTAAAAAGGCATATGTTGTTACAGCTGAAAATGACAATGTAGTATATAGATCATTTAGAAATATCGAAGGCGTAGATGTAGCTCCTGCAAACTTGATAAATGTATATGACCTTATAAGACATAACAAGTTAGTGATAACAAAAGATGCTATTGCTAAACTTGAGGAGGTATTTATCTAATGAAATCACCTTATGAAGTAATCAAAAGACCAATTATAACAGAAAAAAGCATGGGAATGCTTGATGAAAACAAATACACTTTTGAAGTAGATAAAAATGCTAACAAACCAGAAATAAAAGCTGCTATTGAAGCTATATTTGACGGTGTAAAAGTCAAAAAAGTTAGAACCATGAACTATGATGGCAAAAAAGTTAGAACAAAATATGGTTATGGTAAAAGAGCAGACTGGAA
>CABTWT010000084.1 GCA_902488555.1 uncultured Anaerococcus sp. | reverse complement strand
TCAGTTCCCTTGATGCCAGAGATTGTTGTTGAGTAGTATAGTGGGATGTCATAGTCGTGCAAGCATTGAACTATATTTCTTTTTAGACCACCTGAAAATGGCATAAGTTCTGCTACACATTCTACATTAGCTCCTTCTAGGGTCATACGACGAGCCATGATAAGGCCTATATCACCTGATCCAAGGATTACTACCTTCTTGCCTGGCATATAGCCTTCTAGGTTTACTAGTTTTTGAGCTGTACCTGCACTATATACACCTGCTGGTCTGCTGCCTGGAGTGTTTAGGGCTCCTCTCGGACGTTCCCTACAACCCATAGCTAGGATGATTGCCTTTGGTTTTATACTGAACATTCCACGTTCTTCATTCATTAGAAGTAGGGTTTTGTCTTCGTGCATATCCATTACTATGGTATTTAGCATTATGTCTATGTCACGCTCTCTCGCTTCTTTGATGAATCTGTGGGCGTATTCTGGGCCTGTAAGCTCTTCTTTAAATCTTTGTAGGCCAAATCCATTGTGGATACATTGGTTTAAGATACCACCCAATTTGTTGTCACGTTCTACGACAAGGATGTTTTTGATTCCCTCATCATAGGCTTTTACAGCGGCAGAAAGTCCTGCAGGACCTCCACCAATTATTACTAAATCATAATCGCGCATTTGTTTCTCCTTACTTAACTCTCTTTTCAATGTATGTGGATTTGTTGCCTTTTTTGGTTATCTCTTCTTGATCCACTCCAAGTTCACGGGATAGGATTTCAATTATAGATGGAAGGCAGAATCCACCTTGGCATCTACCTGCTGTGGCACGGCAACGTCTTTTGATACCGTCAACTGTTCTTGCTCCAACTGGTGCATGGATTGCATCTAAGATTTCACCTTCTGTGACTTTCTCACACCTACAGATAATCTTTCCGTATTTTGGATTTTTCTTTATAAGTTCATTGTGTTCTTCAGCAGTCATTTCGCTTGTTTTTGGTATAGGATTTCTGCCTGCTTTAAAGTCAGGATTATCTGAAAGTTTTTGAGAGTCTTTTACCAAGCCCGCCATGTACTTACCTATGGCTGGTGCTGATGTAAGGCCTGGAGATTCGATACCTACGCAATCAAAGAAGCCTTTTTTAGTCTCTTGTAAGATAAAGTCTCCACTACTTTCATGGGCTCTGTTACCAGAAAATGATGTGATTACTTGACGAACTGGTACATTGTCAACTGTATCATTTACTTTATCTATTACTTCTTCTATAGCTTTTCTTGTAGTAACTAGGTCAGCCTTGTCATCTACAAAATCACTTGTTGGACCAATGAGGGTGTTTTCGTCTATAGTAGGTGTTACTAAGATTCCCTTACCTTTTTCTGTTGGCAAGTTGAATAGTACGTGGTTTACGTATCCTGCTGTAGCTTTATCTAGGAGTAAGTATTCTCCACGACGAGCTCTGATTTCAAATTTGTTATCAGCCATGACCATATCGTGGATGGCATCTGAGTAAAGGCCAGCTGCATTTACAACAGCCTTTGTTTGAATTTCTTCTCCATCTTTAGTTTTTAGTATGTAGTGGTCATCAGCTTCTTTTATTTCGACTATTTCTGCATTTAACTTGTATTCTACACCATTTAGATTGGAGCCTTCTGCATAAGCTACATTCATCAAAAATGGATCTACTATACCAGCTTCTTTGCTGTATAAAGCTGCATATACGTCTTTTTCTACATGAGGTTCCATCTTTAGGATTTGTTCATTGTAGATTATTTCCATGCCAGAAACGCCATTTTCTATTCCTTGGTCATATAGCTTTTGTAGTTTTGGGAAGTCTTTTTCGTCATGGCATAATACCAATGTACCTATTTGTTTATATGGGAAAGACAACTCATCTGCTATCTCTCTCATCATGTGGTTACCTTCTACATTCATTTTTGCTTTCATACTACCTGGTTCTGCATCATAACCACCATGGCAGATGGCAGAGTTTGCTTTACTTGTTTCTTCGCAAACATCAGAGTGTTTTTCTACTACTAGAAAGTCACCCTTAAATTTGGATAAATTGTAGGCTACAGATGTTCCTGTTACACCTGCACCAATTATTACTACATCTCTCATATTTTCTCCTTATATGTAATAAAAAAGGACCATAGCTGGCCCTTTTTAGTCAAAGAGCACCTATAAATATTCAGTAGCTCTTTCTCAGTTTATATTTACTTTAAATCTTTTGCCCAGTCAACTGATCTTGAAATTGCCTTTTGCCAGTTGTAGTCTTTTTTATCTCTTTCTTCTTTTGAGATTTGTGGTGTAAATTCACGGTCAACTAGACGGTTTTTGATGATTTCTTCTTGATTTTGGAAGTAGCCTACTGCAAGGCCTGCAAGGTATGCTGCACCAAGTGCTGTTGTTTCAAGTGTAGCTGGTCTTTCTACCTTTGTTTGGATCATATCAGCTTGGAATTGCATCAAGAAGTTGTTTGCACTTGCTCCACCGTCAACTTTTAATTCTTGAAGCTCTTTGCCTGAGTCAATTGACATTGCTGAAAGAACGTCATTTGTTAGATATGCTAGTGATTCTAGGGTAGCTCTTACAATGTGATATTTGCTTGTACCACGGGTAATTCCTACTATTGTTCCACGTGCATATGGATCCCAGTATGGAGCACCTAGACCTGTAAATGCTGGTACTACGTAGCAACCGTCTGTATCGTCAACTTTGGTTGCCATATATTCTGTATCATCAGAAGCATCTACGATTCTTAGTTCATCTCTTAACCATTGGATAGCAGAACCTGCAACAAAGATAGAACCTTCTAGAGCGTAGTTTACTTTTCCTTCTTCAAGTCCCCAAGCTATAGTTGTTAGTAGACCGTTTTGAGATTCTACTGCTTCTTCGCCTGTATTCATTAGTAAGAAAGCACCAGTTCCGTAAGTATTTTTTGCATCTCCAGGGTTAAAGCAAGTTTGTCCAAACAATGCAGCTTGTTGGTCTCCTGCCATACCGGCGATTTTTATTGGCGCGCCAAATAATTTTTCGTTAGTTTCGCCATAAACACAAGATGATGGTTTTACTTCTGGTAACATGCATTTTGGAATGTTTAGCATCTCGCATAGCTCATCATCCCATTTTAGTTCCTTGATGTTATAAAGCATTGTTCTTGAAGCGTTTGTATAGTCTGTAACATGAACTTTACCACGAGTTAAGTTATATACTAACCAAGTATCAACTGTACCAAACAATAGCTCGCCATTTTCAGCTCTTTGTTGGCCGTTTTCAATGTGGTCTAGGATCCATCTAATCTTTGTAGCTGAGAAGTATGGGTCAACTACAAGACCAGTTTTTTCTTTAATCATCTTGCCATAGCCATCTTTTACAAGTTGGTCAGCCATATCTGCTGTACGACGACATTGCCAAACGATTGCATTGTAAACAGGTTCGCCTGTTTCTTTATCCCAAACTATGGTAGTTTCACGTTGGTTGGTAATACCGATTGCTGCTATGTCAGATGGGTCGATATTTTTCTTTGCTATAGCTTCAGTACAAACTCCAAGTTGAGTTGACCAAATTTCTGTAGCATCATGTTCTACCCAGCCTGGTTTCGGAAAGTGTTGGGTAAATTCTTTTTGTGCAACAGATATGATTTCACCTTGTTTGTTAAAAATTATCGCTCTATTGCTAGTTGTTCCTGCGTCTAAGGCCATAATGTACTTACTCATAATAAATTCCTCCTTACATTTGCCAAACACTATAATTTGATGATGAGATTGCAATAGCATCTGAGTTTAAGGCTGCCATAACTTGTTCTTTGGTAGTTATAAGCCCTCCTGCAACTACTGGTATATTGGTTCTTTTTTTGATGTCTTTTATAAGGTTAGGCATTATGCCAGGTAGCATTTCGATCACATCGCAATTTGCATCCTTTATTGTTTGCTTCATATTTTCATATCCCATAGAGTCAAATACAAAAAATCTTAGCACTGTGAAAAGTCCCATCTTTCTTGCATAAGATGCATTTGATGGCTTGGTAGTGATTATGCCATCAGCTTTGGTGTATTTTTTTATGAAACTTGCCGCATAATAAGAACTTGATAATCCTTCAATGAGGTCTTCATGAACAATTACAGTCTTATTTTTGGCCTTTAGCTTATCTACTATTATAGGAATAGTATCTATATTGCCATAAAGGACAAAAACTACAGTGTTTTCGTTTTCCAAACACTTCTCCAAGTCTCTGTTGTTTTTAACTGCCATGATGACAGGATTGCTATAAAGTTGTTCAAAAACACTAGAAGTGTTCATAATTCCCCCTAATAAAAGACAAAACGAGCCCGTAACTTAATCATCGGCTCGTTCTCATCACTTATATTATTATACTTAAACTTTATCACAAATTATAAAGTTTTGCAAATCTTTTCCTTGATTTTTTTAAAAATTTTGTTTTCCTTCTCTAACTCCTTCAGCTTTGAAAACTTTTGGTATGGTTTTAAGGAAAATCTTAAGGTCATTTATAAAAGTAATATCATTGGCATAGATAGAATCAGTCTGGGCCTTGGTGGCTGGATCTAGGTTATCTCTGCCTGAGATTTGTGATAGACCAGTAATACCTGGCTTGGCCTTAGCGGAACCATTTGCTGCTCTAAGGTCTAGGAGTTCTCTTTCCTTTAAGATAACTGGTCTAGGGCCTACAAAACTCATATCGCCCTTTACAATATTGATAAGCTGCGGAAGTTAGATCGGAAGAGCACACGTCTGAACTCCAGTCAC
>CABTWT010000083.1 GCA_902488555.1 uncultured Anaerococcus sp. | reverse complement strand
TGTCATTCTGAGCGAATGCGAAGAATCCCCTGGTTGAATTGCTGCTTTAGGAGATCCTTCGGCCTGCGGCCTCGAGGATGACAATGTGGAAGGATTAGTGTCGTGTTAGATCCCTCGAGGAGGACATGAATTATGTATTAGTTTCATTTGAAAGAACACTTATAAACCAAATACGTTCCAATTAAAAATGCAACGTAAAATTTGCGTTTCATTTTACGTTGCATTTTTGAAACGATAATGCGTATTAAATCATTAGTGTAAACACTACACGCCTGTCATTCTGAGCGAATGCGAAGAATCTCCTGGATGAACGATTCTTTATGAGATCCTTCGGTCGGTCCCAAAGGCCCTCCCTCGAGGATGACAGATGGGAAATGTCAATTACATTGAGTCAATCAACAACATTAGTACCACCAGAATCCCCTAGCTTAACGGCACTTTATGGGATCCTACGGCCTGCGGCCTCAGGATGACAAGGGGAAAGATTAGTGTCTATTTCGCTTCATCGAGTATTACATGGGAGAGTGTCATCCCTAGTCTCCCCCCTGTCATTCTGAAGAAGCGATAGCGACTGAAGAATCTCCTGAATGAACGAAACTTTTTGGGATTCTTCGGTCGCGTTCGCTCCCTCAAGGATGACAGAGGGAAAGCAGGTATGTGTTTTATTTGAAAAGCTAAGGGAGAGCATGCTATCCGAGTGTAGAATAATCTATTCTTGATTATTAAAGACACCGTCAATCACACCCACCAGACCGTCATTCTGAGCGAATGCGAAGAATCCCCTAGCTTAGCGGTGCTTTTGGAGATCCTTCGGTCGGCCCTAGAAGGCCTCCCTCGAGGATGACAATGTGGAAGGATTAGTGTCGTGTTCGCTCCTTAAAGGATGACTGAGATTATGTACTCGTCACATTTAAGATAATATTAAGAAACTAAATACGTTCCAATTAAAAATGCAACGTAAAATTTGCGTTTCATTTTACGTTGCATTTTTGAAACGATAATTCGTTTCGTTTATTTTAGATTCTGCTTTTATATTTTGTGCCTCTGCCGACACCCACTACTTCTATTGCACCATTGTCACGTAGTTCATTGAGAATTCTTATTATCTTTGTTTTGTTATATCCAGTAATTTTCTCTAGCTCAAGTCTTGATTTTTCTTCAGACTTTTCTAATATTCTTAGTATTTCTTGACCTTCGCGTGAAAAATCGTCCATATTAATACTCTTTAATATCGGCAATACAACCGTTACGAAATTATCGCTAATAATAAATGACGGTAAAAAAGTACTATTTTTATAAGCTTCTTTGATCCTAAAAATACCAGTACCTAATTTATCAATGTATTTCAATCTAAAAAATATATTCGAAATAATTGGGTTTCTGGGAGAGGATACCCTACTATTAAGATACTCATATTCGCTGATATTATTAGGAAGGCCGCCAGGTGAGAAAATTTCTATTCTATCATCATAAAAACTAATGCTAATATATTCATCTCTGTCCCATTTTCTGTGTACTAAAGCATTAGCTAATGCTTCCCTAAAAGCTTTAAGAGGTATTTTTTCAATAGTATTTCTTTGCTTACCCTCTATAACTTCTGGGTTGTAGTATTGTTTGTAATACTCCACAAGCATATTAAATGATTCTAGAATAGAAATGCCTTTAATAGTTTTTCTAAACTCAATGTCGCTAATACTATCACCAAATTTTACCAAATCTATAATATTAAAATTATTGGAGTCTGATATCAAAAGACCAGCAATATTATATCCATTCCTATCATCATATAGATCAAAAGATTTTAAAATATCAAGTCCTGGATTGCTTATATTCATCTGACTTATAACTTCTGAATTAAAATAATTGAAGCTTAAATTTGACTCCTTACTAGCTAATTGCTCATAATCCAAATTCTTTCCAAATAGTATAAGTTCGCTAAGTTCATCTCTATCCACCTCTACATCAGAGGAGTCGCTTCTCTTATAAGCTTTATTGTGATAATAATAAGGCTTGTTTTTCCCTTCAAAAACAGTCAAAATTATACTAGAATTCTCAAAATCAATATCGATTTTAAACTCTGGTCTAGGTTTTATACTATCATTAATCTTGTTTTCAATAGCTAGCTTGGTCCCATCTAAATCACCCATGCCAACAGCATTGCCCTCATTGTCCAAACCAAATATTATCCTACCATCATTATAATTGGCAAATGATGAAACGGTCTTAAGGAACTTATCAGTAAGCTTTGATTTTAATTCATAATTATATACTTCCATAACTTCTCCTTAGTCCTATCATATAATATATAGAAAAAAATGCAACGTAAAATTTGCGTTTCATTTTACGTTGCATTTTTGAAACGATAATGCGTATTAAATCATTAGTGTAAACACTACACCCCTGTCATTCTGAGCGGATGCGAGGAATCTCCTAGCTAAATTGTACTTAATGAGATCCTTCGGTCGGCCCTAGAAGGCCTCCCTCAAGGATGACAGGTGGGAAATGTCAATTACATTAAGCCAATCAACAACTTTAGTACCACCAGAACCCCATGTCATTCTGAGCGAAAGCGAAGAATCCTCTAGCTAAACGGTACTTTATGAGATCCTTCGGCCTACGGCCTCGAGGATGACAAGGTGGAGGCGGATAGCTAGTTTTCCCTCTATCATGGCAATTGGTGATTTGATGGATTGGTCGCACTACTGTTATAACAAATATTTTTTCGCTTTATTCCTTTTTCTCCTTAACTCTCCTCTACCATCTCCCCTTTTATCCTTTTTCTTTTTCTCTTATTGCCCTTTATCCAATTAAACTTTTTCCCACTTTTCTTATACCATTATTGTGTCGACAAATTTAATAAGCGGCCGCTTTGAAAGGTTTTTATTATGCAAATTACATTAGCCAATTCAAAGCAAATTGTTGATTCTTATATGCCACTTTTAGTATCAATGGCGAGGAAGTTTCCTTCTTTTGATTATGATGAGGATATTGACGAAACTAGGATGATTCTTGTGGAGTGCATCCCTCTTTATGACGAAAGCAAAGGGACTTTTGGGAATTTCTTGAAAAATCAACTTCGTTACCACTATTTGGATAGGGCAAAGAAACAAAATCCTCAAAGTCTGGATGATTTTGACCAGAATGGCAATCCTATAGTTGATACAATTTCTGATGATTATGATTTTGAAAGTGCCATAATAGAAAATTACAAGGACCTCTACCTTGCCATAAGTAAGCTTAGTGAAAAGGATAGGGAAATTATCAGACTGAAATACTGGGAGGAATTAACTAATAAGGAAATTGGAGAAATTTTACACATTTCTCCCAAAACTGTGTCAAATAGGCACAGCTTAAGCCTTAAGAAGCTCAAGGAATTGATGGAAGGATAAAAAAACAAGCACTTGAGGGGCTTATCCCCTTTAGTGCTTGTTAAAAACTCTATATTCTAGAATTATTTTTTGTACCTTGCAGATTTTCTTCTATTTTTGTCATTTTGGTAAATGCCAAAATATGCTAATGCTAGAAGCATCACTGCTGTACCTATGATTGCAAAACCTGTAAATACTCCGTTTCCACCTGTTAGTGGGAAGGTAGATTTCTTGTTTTCCACTTCTATTGGAGTGACATTTGACTTATTTACATCTACATAGATTGGATTAGTACTTGATAGTGTATCTATATCAAGACTGTAATCAGTAGTATCTAGAATTGTGTTATTTATAATTAGCTCTGCTTTTTGATCTACTTTTGTTGTATCATTAGCTAATGTTCCAGTGTATTCTACAACTATAGTATCAGTTGTTTCACTAACATTTCCAAGAATTGATTTCAGTGAATATCTTGAACCATTGTTAGTACCTGTTTTTCCATATTCAACTGGATTATATTGATTAAAGTCTTTTTCTTCTAATTCTCCAATAGATTTCTTGTCATTTTCTCCTGGATCTTTCTTTAGAAGAGCGACTTTAATTTGTCCACCACCTTTTTCTGTATTAGCTTTAGGTGTTATACTCCAGCCATTTTCTAAGATTCTTAGGTAAGAGGATTCGTTTATACCAGTCAAGCTGTCGTGGTTAGGATTTATTACTATTCTTTGAGTGAATGTATTATTTTCCTTGTCCACTGATAATACTTGGCTAACTATTTGTCCTTTCTTACCCCTTGTCAAGCTTGATTTTAGTGGGTCTTTTTCAAGAACTGAGACACTTCCATTTTCAAGTTTGAACTCTTTTATCTTGCCAGGGATTTTTCCATATCCTTCTGGAGCCTTAGTTTCTACTAGAGCATAGTAACCATCTTTTGAGATTGGAAGTTTGAACTTACCATCTTCACCAGATGTTACAGTCATTTTGACTTCTTTTTCTTCTCCGTCTACAGTTTTCTTTTCTGTAAGAGCAGCATAGTTTCCATCTTCTTTTTCCTTGTAGTGAATTTCAAATACTGCACCTTGAAGTGTCTTGGTATTATCATCTCCGTCAACTTTTACAAATTCAATATTCTTGTAGTTTACTACATTTATTGGATCTGATCCTATTGGCTCGTTGACAGTTTCAGTTTCTTTTCCTGTTACTTTATCAATGGCATCGCCAAAGACTTCTGTCACTTTATCTAGGACATCTTCTGTGAATGATGGAGTAGTAGTACCAGTACCTGGTTTAGGTATGTCTGGTTGTGTTCCATCTTTCGATCCTACTGGATTGTCACTTCCCTTAGGTCTAGTAACTTCTTTAGTTATTATACCGTCCTTATCTACAGTGAATTCTTCTATATG
>CABTWT010000082.1 GCA_902488555.1 uncultured Anaerococcus sp. | reverse complement strand
TTCAGACGTGTGCTCTTCCGATCTAGGTTTTCTGACGAACTTAAGGAAGGTGAAGATACTGCAGAAGTGTGGAAAAGAGCTGAAAAGTTAGTTAATAGATATGAAGTTAGAGAAGGTGACTTAAAAGGACCGATACTAAAAACGCCGCCTAAGATGCCTGCTAAAGAATTAAATCTTATATTTGTACCTACATTGGGTAATGAAGATTGGTTTGTTAACTATATAGAAGTAGATGAAAATGATAAGCCTATTTTAGATGCTTATGGAAATCCCAAAGTATTAAGGAAAGAAGCCCACAACGCTATTATTGCAGGTGTGGAAACTTACAAAGGTGGAGGCGATCTGGAAGGTTTCACCTTTAGGTATGTAACAGAGCCTGGAAACGATAAAGATTCTCCAAAAGTTTATACTATAGGAGAAGCCAAGGAAGTTAGAACCTATTATAGGAGAAATAATTATAAGCTTACATTTAAAACAAATAACAACAATTTCAAAGATAAGTTATTAAGCCTAGCTTATGAAACAAATATTAATTCATATGTACCAACAGATATTAAGATAGGCATGGTAGATAAAGAAGGATCTGTTTTTAAGGGATGGTATGATAACCCAGAATTTACTGGAATTCCTCTTGATTTTTCTAATTTAACAATGCCGGCTAAGGACATTACTATCCATGGCAAATGGGAAGCAGAAGAATACAATGTAAGAATATATAAAGAAATGACAACTCCAGGGCAAATTAGTAGTCCAGAGAAAATGGAAGAATTTTTAGTTAAAAAATATGATAAATTGTCTAAAGACGATAAAAGGCTTAACGCAATAAAACCAGAAAAGATAAAAGACAAAGCCGATACTAGATTAGTTTGGTATAGGTTTAGCAATGGTCAATTCGAGCCTTATGACTTTAATGAACTTATAACTACACATTTGTTCTTATATCCAGTTTGGCAATACTTAGACCCAGTTACAAACACCTATAAGACTTTAGAAGATGTAAATACTATAACTTACACTGATGGACAAAAGTTATTTATAGATAAGAACCTATACTTGAATAATGCAGCAGCTATCTTACAAGGACCATATACCTTAGAAGATGGCAGCAAATTAGATAATCCAAATGGTATAAAAGGGAATATATTTCAAGATTTTATCATCCCAGAAGGTAAGCACTTTCAAGGTTGGTTATTAGATAATAATCCGGGAAGAGTATACCTACCTGGAGAGATAATAAATGTTAATAAAGACCTTAAATTTTATCCAAAGTGGGGAGAATACAAGAATACATCAATTATTTTATACAATATGATGCCAAATACAGACAAAAAAGACTTTTCCAGACGACAAATACCTGAAAATGGGATTATTACTCTGCCAGATTTAAAAAAAGATGGGTGGAGATTTCTAGGATGGTCAAAGACCAAGGATGGTCTAGTCCAATTTAAAGGTGATGATCAGATTATGGTTACTAGCGAAAGAATGCCCAATGAATTATACGGGATTTGGGAGAAGCCTAGTAGTCTGACAATTGATTTTAAAAGTGAAAATCCAAGTATAGGTCAAAGTATCAAAATATACCTATCTTATCAAAAGAAAGATGGCCACCATAGGGAAGAATTTGTAATTAATAATGGAGAAATAATAAGTATAGAAGTACCCACACAAGCCACTAATATAATCCTATCAACAGATTCTTATGATATAGTAAGATACGAATATAACAATGAGAAGGTAGAGGGCAAAAACTTAGATATTGGAAAAATAAATGGAAATGCTAATGTAAGTATAAAAACTAGGCAATTGCCGCCTCCTACAGGACTAATAGATAACATAGCCCCTATGGCTATAATGCTAGCCCTAGCGATTATGGCCTTTTCATATAGATTATATAGAAAAAATAAACTAGCAGGGGGTATTGATGAATGAATTAGAAAAAGTTGAAGATTTTTTAAGCAAAGTTAAATTTAAAAAGCAAACTATAGGTGGAGTGTCTGAGGCTGATGTTTTGGCAAAGATTCAAAAGCTTTCAGACCTCTACGCCCAAGCTTTTAGAAATCAAGAGATCAAATATGAAGCTATACTAGATGAGAAAAGACGCGAGTTAGATAGCATTAGAGGAAATAGTAATGAGTGATAAAACCAAAATCACTTACGCGGATAGAAAAACCTCGCTAGATAAGGCTGATTTTACCAATATAAATAAAATCATCAGACAAAAGCGAGTTAATGTCTCAAATAAAAATGCAATAATAAGTTTTTTTAAAAAACTCATACTAATCATCTTAGTATTATGGTTGTTGTTCACTTTCATTTTTGGATTTTTTGTAGTTTATAACGACGATATGTTTCCAAAGATGGTACCAAGTGACTTGTTAATGTACTACAGGCTCGATAGAGATTTCTATGTAGGCGATGTAGTAGTGGTAGGTAAAAATGATGCAGACTACGCGCTACGAATAGTAGCAAGTGGTGGAGATACAGTAGATATCTCCGATGAAGGACAGCTGATAGTAAACGGCTCATATCAAGCAGAAACAAACATTTTCTATCCGACAGGGGAATACGACGAAACAGCAGTAGACATCAAATTCCCAATGAAACTAACAGAAAATCAAATTTTTGCACTAGGAGATATGAGAAAAGGCGCCAAAGACAGCAGATACTTTGGACCAGTAGAAAAAAATGAGATCAAAGGCAAGGTATTTACCTTGTTAAGAAGAAGCGGCTTTTAAGTGTCTGGCAATTTGTCAGCAATCCGACAAGAAAGCCAGAACAATACGGACCTCGTTGTCATCCTGAGCAAGCGAAGCGCGTCGAAGGATCTCATAGATAAGCGATCATTTTATATCAGGAAATAAAAACTAGACCTACTCTGCAAAAGAATTGATAGAATAAACAGGTCGGCTTTCTGACCTTCCATCAATTCACTTTAAGACGAACTGGGATAGGTCATGAAATTAATAAGGAGAAGAACATGAATCTAAACAAAATTTTTAAACAAGTAACAGGTATAGCTCTAGCAGCTACATTATCATTTGGAGCATTTTCTACAGCTTTAGCAGCTCCAGTACAAGGTTCTGTAGGTCAATCGCCTTCTGGAATCCAAAAGACAATTCAATTAACAAATGATGTAAATGATGCATATGTACCAAACACATCATTTTCATTTACAGTTACTCCAACTACAGAAGCTATTACAAATACTGATATTAAGAATGTAAATGCTGCACCAGCTGGATTTGTTTCTCTTGTTAATGATACTATAACATTCGATGGGAAAACTTTATTTGCTGCTCTTCAAGGGTCAGATCAAAAAGTAGCTGTTGGAAATGCACAACTTCAATATGACATGGAAACAATTACTAAAACTGGTGTATATAGAGTAAAAATAACAGAAAATACTCCTACATCTGCAAGAGATGGTATAACATATTCTACATCTCCGATGTATTTAGATCTTTATGTAACTAAAGATGCCCAAGGTAATTTCCAAATATCTAATGCTATTGTTTATAATTCAAATGGCGAAAAAGTAGGAAATACTAACCAAAATGCTGGTAACAATACTTCAATCAATTTTAACAATGACTATGCAAACTATGACCTTACAGTAGGTAAACAAGTAACTGGTAACCTAGGAGATCAAAATAGAGAATTTGAATTTAAAATTAAAATAAATGGTACTGAAGGCGAAAGATATTTAGTTACAACCACTAAAGATGCAACAGGAGTTACAACTGAAGGAAGTAACAAATATACCACATCAGGAACTGAAGTAACTGTAAAACTTAAACATGATGAAACTATTAAATTTGCTGGTCTTACAGCTGGCGACACTTATACTGTTAAAGAAACTGAAGCAAATACTGATGGTTATACTACAACAGATCAAGTAGAAACTGAAACAGCTTTAGGAACTGCTGATAAGACTCAAACTGTTGTGAACGAATTTACTCAAGAAATTCCAACTGGTTTAATTGACAACATCTTACCATTTATCATAGCAATAGCAGTTGGTGGTATATTTGCAGTAATTTACTTTAAAAACAACAAAAAAGAAGAGGAATTAGCATAAATCATATTTTTAAAGGAGTTGGCATTTGCAGGTATTAGCAGATATATCGCGTATAGGCGAGAAAATCCTTGACCGCCTTGTCGCTATAATTTTAATATTGGTCATACTTTTTGCAGGCTACTCCCTTTGGAATTCCTATATGCTTTACCGTGGTGGTTTTGCTGGTGATGACCTTTTGGCATACAAACCTCAAATCACCGAGGATGGTAAGAACCCTACCCTTTGGGATTTGATGAAGATAAACGAAGACATAGTTGCTTGGGTAACTATCGATGATACAAATATCGACCATCCAGTTGTCCAAGGCGATGATAATATGGAATATGTAAACAAAGATGTTTATAAAAATTTCGCCCTAAGTGGATCTATCTTCCTAGATTATCGCAACAAGAAAGATTTCACCGACCCATACTCACTCCTATATGGCCACCATATGGACCAGGGAGGGATGTTTGGAGATGTAGTTCTCTTTGAAAATAAAGATTATTTTGACAAGCATGCGACTGGAACACTTTATTTGCCAGATAAGACATATGAGATAGAAATATTTGTGTGCTCTAAGGTTGATGCATATGACCATCTTGTTTTTAATCCAACTTCCATAGCGACTATGGATCAAAGGCAGGCTCTCATAGACCACGCAAGGCAAACAAAACTCCAAGAGCGAGATATAAATATTGGCAATGATAAGATTATAGCCTTATCCACTTGTGAGAAGGCTACTACCAATGGTAGGACTGTGATACTTGGAGTTCTTCGACCTATA
>CABTWT010000081.1 GCA_902488555.1 uncultured Anaerococcus sp. | reverse complement strand
TTCAGACGTGTGCTCTTCCGATCTGACGTGCCCTTGAGAAATACAAAATAGATACTGTATATACATCAGCCTTGCTTAGGAGCCAACAAACAGCCAAGATGCTTGGTTTTTCGGAATCCACCCCAGATGCTCGAATCAATGAGCTAGACTTTGGAGATTTTAAGGGCCAATCTTTTGTAGAAGTAAGAACCAATTACAAGGATTTTTTCAAAACTCAAGCAAAAGATCCCTTCAATACCAGATATCCAAATGGTGAATCTAGGATGGATCTTATCAATAGGACTAGCGAATTTTTGGATGAGATTTCAAAGAAAAACGAAAATGCCCTTTGCGTAAGCCACGGCATTGCCATCAAGTCCTGTTTATTTTGGATCCTTAAAGATCTAAGCGATTGGGATAGTTTTTGGATTGAAAATGGTGCAATCACAGTTTTTGATGTCAAAAGCAACATTAAATTAATAGAAAAGGTAAACAATCTATGAGATTTATCCACCTGGCAGATGCTCATTTGGCGGATAATTCGACTTTTAGCGATGACCTTGGTTCTTTCATTAGGAAAAATACCTGGCAGTCTTTTGAAAATATCTTTGCGACCAACAAAGATGTAGACTTTGCCCTTATAGCAGGAGACCTCTTTGAGAGGTCTTACTTTTCATCCAAAGATTTTGCTAGGCTTTTTGCTATATTTGAAGATTTTTCTAAGGACATTTATTACGTGACTGGTAACCACGATTATTTTGATTCCTACAATAAGATTTTTCTTAATCAAAAACCAAACAATCTCCACATTTTCACAAGTGAAAGCCTATCTATGTTTGAAGATAAAAAGATTAGGGTTTATGGACTCTCTTACAAAGATAGGATTTATGACAGGGATTTTCCTTACGACATTAGCTTGGATAGAGATTACTTTAATATATTATTGGCCCATGCTGATATATCTGATAGCCCTACAAATTACCTAGACTTAGATAAGGATAGGATTAGTAAAATAGGATTTGACTATGTGGGACTAGGACATATACACAAGGCTAGGTCCTATAAAAATATCCACTATCCATCAAGCATAGAACCACGTTCTTTTGCCGATACAGAAGATTTTGGCTATATCTTATATGATGATGGGAAACTTAGTCACATTAATTCAAATCTAATGGAATTCAAAACTTTTGACCTATCTTATGATGACTTTGCTGATGACAAAGCCTTAATAGATTATGTTAATAAAAAGCTTACGGATAAGAAAAATATTGTGAGACTCAATATAATGTCAAGAGATCCTATCAATAGCAAGAATATCCAAAATCAGCTTAGGGCGGATTTTTCTTTTGTAGAAATAGATCAAGGTCTGGATAATCTATCTATGCTTTATCCTAATACTCTTTTGAGCAAATTTGAAGAAAGCTTAGTGGATAAGGATGACGAAATATCAAAACTTGCCCTAAAGCTAGGAAAAGATGCCATTTTAAGGAGCAAAAAATGAGTCTTCGTATTCAGAAACTATACATAATCTCCTTTGGCCAATTTGAAAATATAGAAATAGAATTATCTCCTGGATTTAACCTAATCTATGGCAAAAACGAATCCGGCAAGTCGACCATAGTAAGTTTTATAGAAGGCCTACTTTATGGCTTTGACGATGGTAAAAAGGTCCGCCACTTCAACAAAAAACAGGAAATCTATAAGCCCATTCATTCCTACAAATATGCAGGATATGGGATTTTTAATAAAGATGGAACAAATTATAGGATAAGTCGCAATTTCTTTGATGGGACATATGAGATTTATAATCTAGATACTAATGAAATAATTGAGTCAAAGGCGAGCAATCTAAACTACCCGGGAGAATTTCTTCTTAGCATAGAATATGATCTATATAAAAATCTCATAGCAAGTTACCAAAGCCAGGAATCCTTATCTGACCTAAAGGATAAGATTAATGAAATGCTAAGTTCTGGCGCTGATTATTACTTTTCTCCATCCCTTGCCATAAAAAATCTAAAAGAGAAATTGGCAGACATTGGAACTACTAGGGCCTATACCAAAGCCTATGCCAAGACCACTGATAGGATAGAAAATCTAGAAAATGACCTGGCATACCTTAAAACTTTGAGGAAAAACTACAATAATGACTTGCAAAAGCTTTACAAAAATAGGGATAAATTAGATCGACATAAGCAGAAATTGAAAGATCTAACAAAGATTAGGGATGACTATAGGAACAATCCATCTTACAAGAGCTTAGAAGAGCAAATCAAATACCAAAACGAGCTTAATTTCATAGAAAAAGAGCTGGCAAAATACGAAGAATACAAAGATTATGATGTGGACGATTCTAATCATAATATTGATTGGAGAAATTTCCTTATTTACGCTCTTACTTCCTTATTTTTTGTCATGTTATGGTTACAAAGTAAATTGCCTTATCTTTTGGCCCTTGCTCTTATATTGCCACTAGTGATTTATTTTATAGAAAAGTACAAAAAGGGAAAAAATACAGATAAGAAGTATAATCTAGATGAAAATTATATAATTTATAAGGGACTTATCAAAGATAAGGAAAGATTAATAGAGCTTATAAGAGTTCTAGAAATGCAGAACTCTAATCTAGAAGATTATTTGGCCATCAAGAATGTCGATATCAATGATATTTACGATAAGATAAGCAAAGTTGACCAAGATTTGCAAAAGTTAAATGATGAAAACCTAGCCTTGGAGAAGAACCTGGCAGCTGTTGAGGAAAAACTTTCAAAGGAAGTTGATCTGGAAGATGAACTAAACTTTCAAAAAGAAAAACTTTCCCAAATGGAAAAAGAGAAAGAAGCAATAAAGCTTGCTATAAAAACAATTGATCAGATAAGCAAAGATAATAAGTCAAATCTTTTTAAGCACAGCAATGAAGTTTCTGAGATTATTGGACAAATTTCTAAAGGCAAGTATGAGAAAATCACCTATGATGAAAATCTTAAGCCAGCCATTTTACAAAATGATGGTACTTATATGGATTTATTTAGGCTTTCTACAGGCTTTTATGATCAAATGAATTTTGCCTTTAAATTTTCTATTAACGAGCAAAACCTGGATACTTTTATGATATTTGACGATGCCTTTATAAATTATGACCTTGATAGACTAAGAATCGCCCTATTTTACCTATTAGACCTAGGAGATTTCAGGCAAATAATGTATTTTACTTGCCATGGGCGAGAGGAAGACATTTTAAATAGTGAAGGAATTGATTATAACATAATTGATTTGGAGGATATATGATCTATGGACTAGCTGACTTGCATCTAGATTATACTGGGGAAAAATCCATGGAAGTCTTCGGTGATGGCTGGAAGGATTATCAAAATAGAATATTTGACAATTGGAATGACATCATTAGTCCAGAAGATACAGTTTTATTGGCAGGAGATATATCTTGGGCTATGGACTTGGATGCTGCCTACATTGATCTTAAAAAGATTGACGAGAAAAATGGCAAAAAGATTATCCTTAAGGGCAACCACGATTATTGGTGGACTTCGCTCAATAAGATCAACAATCTGGGCCTTTCGACTATAGATTTCTTACAAAACAATTCATTTACCGTAGAGGGCTACGAGATTTGTGGAACTAGGGGTTGGATGAGCAGGGATAGCAAGGACTTTACCGACCACGATGAGAAGGTCTTTAATAGGGAGCTTATGAGGCTTGAAAATTCCCTAAAAAATGCCTCTGACAATGAAAAGATAGTAATGCTACACTACCCACCAATCAATGTGGATAGGACCTTTAATGAGTTTTTTGATATTTGCAAAAACTACAAGGTCAAACACCTTGTCTATGGCCACCTCCACGGTTTAGGTCATAGGCTTATCAAAGAGGGGATTTTTGACGGTATAGATGTTAAGTGTATAGCAGGCGATTATATAAATTTTGAAGCAGTGGGGATAGGATAATGCAAAGAGAAATTGAAGTAAAAGTTTTAAATATAGATGTAGACGAGATGGAAGAAAAATTGTTAGCCTTGGGTGGAGAGGAGGTAAGCTGTGAGTATCAAACCAACTATACCTTTGCCCCAGAAGAGGGAGCATTTTCCAATGGATACCTAAGAATTCGTGAGACAAAATTCACTGATGATAGCAAAAAAATCGAGCTAACCTTTAAGGAAGTAGAAGATGTAGATGAATTTAGGGTCAACAGGGAATACACTGTAAATATTGATTCTATTTCTATGATGACAAAAATCCTAAATCAGTTGGGAGTTTCTTTGCAGTTTAAAGGAGAGAAAGAAAGAAGATCATACACCTACAAGGGCCAAAGATTTGATATAGATATTTGGGATAAGAATACCTACCCAGATCCATATATGGAAATCGAATTTACCAATAGGGATAAGTTTGACGAAGTTGTTGATGATTTGGACATTGATAGGGCAAATCTAACCACTCAATCTATAAGTGAACTTAGAGAAAATTTAAAAAATTTATAAAAACAGTTGACAGTTCAATTTATTTCGTGTAAAATTGAAAAAAATTAAGGAGTGCTAAATGATCAAAATTAAAAATTTATTAAACTCAGAGGATTTAACAAAAGAAGATTTATACGAAATAGTTGATTTAGCAAATGAAATAGTTAAGAGTCCCAGTGACTTTTCTCACGTATGTGATGGGAAGTTATTAGGGACTCTTTTTTTTGAGCCTTCAACCAGGACTAGACTATCATTTGAATCAGCTATGAACAGACTTGGTGGTAGGGTAGTAGGCTTTTCTGAAGCCAACAGCTCATCAACCACCAAGGGAGAAAGCCTTGCAGATACAGTAAGGACAGTAAGTCAATATGCTGACATCATAGCTATGCGCCACCCACAAGAGGGAGCTGCATACCTTGCAAGCCTTACAGCAGATTGTCCTATAATAAATGCTGGAGATGGGGGCCACCAACACCCAACTCAAACCCTAACA
>CABTWT010000080.1 GCA_902488555.1 uncultured Anaerococcus sp. | reverse complement strand
GAAAGCCATAAGGATAATAAATAGAGGGGATTAATCCTCTCTTTTTTAAAAGGAGAATATTTTGGAGGATAAAAATATAATTTTGACAGGAGATAGACCAACAGGTCGTCTCCACCTAGGACACTATGTAGGTAGCTTAAAAAACAGGGTTAAAATGCAAAACGAGGGCAATTTTGACAAGATGTATGTGATGATTGCCGACAGCCAAGCTCTCACAGACAACTTTGATAATCCTGGAAAGATTAGAGAAAACCTCATCGAAGTTGCCTTAGACTATCTTTCTGTAGGCATTGACCCAGAAAAAGTAACTATCTTTGTCCAATCACAAGTAGAAGAGCTCACAGAACTTACATTTTATTTCCTAAACCTAGTCACTCTATCAAGGCTAGAGCGTAATCCTACTGTAAAAAGTGAAATAAAATTAAGGAATTTTGAAACAAGCCTACCTGCTGGATTCTTGATTTACCCAGTAAGCCAAGCTGCAGACATATTGCTTTTTGATGCAAATATAGTACCAGTTGGTGTGGACCAAGAGCCAATGCTTGAGCAAGCCAGAGAGATTACTAGGTCATTTAACAACGTCTACGGCAATCTTTTTGTAGAGCCAGAAGCTGTTTTGCCAGAAAATGAAAACGCCCGTCGTATGCCAGGCATAGATGGCAATGCTAAGATGAGCAAGTCTTTGGGCAATGCTATCTACCTAGCTGATGATAAGAAGACCATCAAGAAAAAGGTCATGGCCATGTATACAGACCCTAACCACATCAATATAGATGATCCAGGCAAGGTCGAGGGAAATATTGTCTTTACCTACCTAGATGTATTTTCCAATGACAGCCACTTTGAAAAATATATGCCAGATTATAAGAACCTAGACGAACTCAAGGACCACTACAGAAGAGGAGGCCTTGGAGATGTCAAGGTCAAAAAGTTCTTAATCAAAGTTTTGGAAGAAGAACTAGAGCCAATCAGGGAAAAAAGAGCCTACTATGAAAACCACATAGATGATGTAGTAGCTATACTAGAAAAAGGAACAGCAGATGCTAGGAAAGTAGGAAGAGCAAAGATTGATGCTGTAAAAAAATCTATGGGCATAGACTATTTTGCTGGTGGTGCTTATATAGAAGAAATGAAGAAAAAATACAATAAATAAAAGAACGAGTTTTTGCAAATTGCTAGATATGATTTATTTGCAAAAGCTCTTTTTTATTTTATAAATCCTATAGATGATAGTGATAATTGTTATCTAAGGTCAGATATGGTTAAATATATATGGTAGAACTTTTTAGAAAAGATAAGGAGTTATTATGAAAGATAGCAAAATAATATTAATAGGAACTGGTGCTGTAGGTTCTTCCTTTGCCTATGCTTCTACACTACTTGGAGTTGGCAGAGAACTTGGCATCATTGACATAAACGAAGATAAGGTAGAAGGCGAAGTAATGGATTTAACAGATGCCATAAGCTTCACCAAACCTAAAAATATATACAAAGCAGACTATAGCGACTGCAAGGATGCAGAAGTAGTTGTAATAACTGCAGGAGCTGCCCAGAAGGAAGGCGAAACAAGACTTGATCTAGTAGACAAAAATCTAGCCATATTCAAAGATATGATAGGAAAGGTAGTTGCTAGTGGTTTTGATGGAATATTTTTGGTGGCAAGTAACCCAGTTGACATACTAACCTATGCTACTTGGAAGTATTCAGGATTTCCTGCATCAAAGGTCATAGGAACTGGTACAACTCTAGACTCATCTAGGTTCAAAAAGGAAATAGCAGGGCTAATTGGTATCGATCCAAGAAGCGTTGATGCTTTCATAATGGGCGAACATGGAGATACAGAATTTCCAGTCTGGTCACATACTAATATAGGTGGTCTTCCTATATATGAATGGGTCAAGAACCAAAGCGAGCTTGACGAAAAAGCCCTACTAGATACCTTTGAAAAGTCCAAAAACGCAGCTTATGAGATCATAAAGAAAAAGGGAGCAACTTTCTATGGTATAGGAATGGCCCTTACTGCCCTAGTAAGAGCAATAATAGACGATGAAAATTCTGTTTATTCGACATCATCATACCTAAAAGGCGAATACGGCCTAGATGATATCTACCTAGGAGTTCCAACCATCATTGGCAAAGATGGTGCAAAATGGGTAATAGAAGTTCCATTAACCGACATTGAAAAGGAAAACATGGACAAATCTGCCCAAACATTGAAAGATATTATTGACAAAAGTCAGATATAAAAATTTGGATGCAATGAGCATCCTTTTTTTATACCTTTTATTTCGCTTTAAAGTGTGATATACTTTATTCAAATTTTTCAACAAGAGGTAAACAATGGAAAAGAAATTTTCATCAAAAATAGGATTTATATTAACAGCAGTAGGTTCAGCCGTAGGTATGGCAAATATTTGGGGCTTCCCTTACAAATTTCAAGAAGGAGGCCTAGTCTTCTTGCTATTTTACCTAGCCTTTGTCATATTATTTTCCTACGTGGGCCTATCCAGTGAATTTGCTGCAGGTAGGATGAGCCCAAAGGGATCCCTTGGTTCATATGAGATTGCCTTTGAATCGGCTGGCAAAGACAAAAAAATAGCACGAATTTTAGGTTACATACCATTATTTGCACTATTTCTCATAGCTATTGGCTATTCAGTTATAGTAGCCTATGTATCAAAAGCTTTCATTGATTCTTTAAGTGGCCAGCTTTTTACTATGCCAGCAGAAGATTGGTTTAATAGCTTTTCTAGTGAGAATTATGGAGTAGTCATCTACCACATCGTAATAATTATACTAACTATCCTAACCTGCATAGGTGGGGCAAAAACCATAGAAAAATCCAACAAAATAATGATGCCAACATTTTTTGTCTTATTTCTAATCTTGGTAATAAGGATAGTATTCTTAGATGGTTCAATAGAAGGCTACAAATATATGTTTAGATTTGATCCTAGTAAGATCAACCTAGATACCATCATAGCAGCCATGGGTCAGGCATTTTTCTCCCTATCATTAACAGGAGCTGCTATGGTGACTGTAGGCTCATATACAGACGATAGTGTAGACCTTATGAATTCATCCAAGCAAACTGGCATCTATGATTCATTGGCAGCTTTGATAGCCTCTTGTGTCATGATACCAGCCCTATCCGTATTTGGCATGGAACAAGTTGGAGGACCGGGACTATTATTTATATCCCTACCAACAATACTCCAAAACATACTCTTTGGACGCATATTTTCCATCATTTTATATTTGGCAGTAATATTTGCAGGTATATCATCCTTGCAAAATATGTTCGAACCAGTTGTAGCTTCTTTAACCGGAAGATTTGACAAACTTAGCCGAAATCTTGCCTTGTTAATTATAGGGCTTGTCACAATAGCCATAAGTTTAAATATGGAAACTATAGACAAGGTGGGTCATTACATGGATATAGTGTCTATTTATATAATGTCAATTGGAGCTTCTATTGGTTCTATAACTTGGTTTTATATACTAAAGAAAGACAAGCTATTAGCAGAAATAAACAAATCATCTAAGAAAACTTATGGTGATAGATGGTACAAGATAGGCAAGTATGTATACGTGCCAATAGCAGTAGTTTTGACTTTGCTAGCTTTGATATATAAAATATCTTTCTAATTGAATACATTTGTGATATAATTCCTTTATAAACACTATTGCTTTAAAGGGGTAAATTATGAACAAGAAATTTTCATCAAGACTAGGTCTCATCTTATCAGCAGTAGGATCTGCTGTAGGAATGGCAAATATATGGGGTTTCCCATATAAATTCCAGCAGGGAGGCCTAGTATTTTTATTATTTTATATATTATTTGCTGGAATATTTTCCTATGTAGGCCTGTCATCTGAGTTCGCAGTCGGTAGGATGGCAAAGACAGGTACCTTAGGTGCCTATGACCATGCTTTTAAATCTAAAAATAAAAATATTGGAAGATTTATAGGCTATATTCCTCTCATAGGGACATTTTTAATAGCTGTAGGCTATAGCATAATAGTTGCATATGTATTGAAAGGATTTATAGACTCCCTAACGGGTGCAATTTTCCTTAAATCTTCAGATATTTGGTTTGAAAGTTTTGCTAACAGAGAACATTCTGTAGTAATCTATCACATTCTAATAATTATAATCACACTTTTAACTTGTTTTGGTGGAGCTTCTTCTATAGAAAAAACAAACAAGATAATGATGCCAACATTCTTTATATTATTTTTAGTACTAGCAATAAAGGTAGCGACTTTACCACATGCACTAGACGGATATAAAAATATGTTCGCCTACAATCCAGATAATTTGAACATAAGAACTATTGTAAATGCCATGGGCCAAGCGTTTTTCTCCCTATCTATAACAGGATCTGGCATGATTGTAGTTGGTGCATATATAGACAAGGATGAAGACATAGTAGAATCGTCAGTTCAAACTGGATTTTTAGATACTATGGCCGGCTTAATATCATCATGTGTTATGATCCCTGCAGTAAGTGTATTTTCTATGGATAAGCTGGCTGGCCCAGCCTTACTATTTGTAAGCCTTCCTACCATTTTAAATAACATAAGATTTGGGAGAATATTTGCAATCATACTCTATCTAGCTGTAGTATTTGCAGGTATATCATCTTTGCAAAATATGTTTGAAGTAATAGCTGAATCTATGACCCATAGGTTTGAAAAACTTACTAGAAAAACAGTTTTTATTAGCCTAGGTCTTCTAGTATTTCTACTTGGTATCAATCTTGAAACCATAGATTCCTTTGGACCATATATGGATATAGTTTCTATCTACATCATACCCATAGGAGCATCAATTGGAGCTATCACTTGGTTCTATGTCTTGCAAAAAGATAAGCTACTTGCTGAGATAAACCAATCAGCCAAAAGAAATTATGGACAAAAGTGGTATAAAATAGGTAAGTATATATACGTGCCAATAGCTCTTACCATAACTATATTGGCCTTAGTATTCAAAATTTCATTCTAGAAAGGATAAGCAATTGATAAAATATTTACTTTGGGATATTGACAATACACTTTTAAGTTTCGACTTAGCAGAAAGGGCATCTATGACCAAGGGCTTTGATAAATTTGGCATAGATATAGGCGATGAAAAGGCCCTAGAAGTTTATAAAAATATAAACGATAAGTATTGGAAGATGCTAGAAAAAGGAGAGAAGACTCGTGAGGAGATTTTGACAGGAAGGTT
>CABTWT010000079.1 GCA_902488555.1 uncultured Anaerococcus sp. | reverse complement strand
GTAAGTATAACAAGGTTATCATCAAAGATGGCAAGGCCTATATGAAAGAAGCAAATTGTAGGGATCAAATTTGCGTTCATATGAGGGAGATTAATGTTGATGGTGAAACAATCATATGCTTGCCAAATAGAGTCTATGTAGAAGTAATAGATAAGTCAAAAGAAGACGATAGTATAGATAGGGTGAACCGATGAAAGATATAAGAAATATAACAAATATAGCCTTGCTGACAGCTATGGCTCTTGCCATATCTTTACTTGAGCATATGATTCCACTGCCAGTTCCAATACCAGGGGCAAAGCTAGGTTTTTCAAATATGATTATTTTAATCACCTTATATATGTACGGTTTTAAATCAGCCCTAATAGTAGGGGTTTTAAAATCTTTTCTTTTGATGCTGATAACAGGATCGGTTTCTGCATTTTTCTATTCTATATCTGGAGCAATCTTGTCATCCATAGCCATGGCAATCTCTCTAAAATACCTATCAAAAATTGCAAGTTTTATAGGTATAAGCGAGATTGGTGCTTTTTTCCACAATCTTGGACAGATACTTGTTGCTATGGTATTTATGGGCAATGTAAAGATGATTATATATTTTCCAGCCCTTGTAATAATGGGAGTTTTCACAAGCTTTTTTGTTGGACTTAGCGTAAATTACGTGACTAGCCATATGAAAAAAATAAATCTTGGAGATATAAATAATGAGAAAGACAATTAAAGATTTTGATTTATCTGACAGGCCGAGGGAAAAGTTAATCAAAGAAGGTTCAGATTCGCTAAGTGATGAAGAGCTCTTGGCCATAATATTATCTACTGGCACCAAAGAAAAAAACGCCATAGAACTAGCAAGAGAAATACTAGCAAATTTTTCCTACCAGGAATTATACGACATAGAGGTAAATGAACTTACTAAGATAAATGGAATCAAAGCAGCAAAGGCCAGCAAAATTGTCGCATCCTTAAAATTTGGCAAGAGAATAGCCAAAAGAGTCAATCAAAGATCTATAACAAGTATAGAAAAAAGTGAAGATATCTACAATTTTCTAAAAGAAGAGCTAGCTGATAAGAAAAATGAGTTCTTTTATGCTATCCTTCTTGATACAAAAAATGTTATAATATCTAAAGAACTAATAACTAAGGGGACTTTGGATGCATCTCTTGTCCACCCTAGGGAAGCCTTTAGACCAGCTATCAAAAAATCTGCAAAATCTGTAATTTTTGCCCACAACCATCCAAGTGGAAATCCAAGGCCTTCAGCAGAAGATTACAATATTACCAGAAGACTTGTGGATGCTGGCAATTTATTAGATATTAATGTTCTTGACCATATAATAATAGGAGAAAATGATTATTATAGTTTTAAAAAAGAGAATGACATATAGGAGCAAATAATAAATGAAATTTAGGATAATTGCAAATGACTTTGCAATTGATTTAGGAACAAGCACTGTTTCAGTATACAAAAAAAATGAAGGATTAGTTTTAACTGAGCCTTCCTTGATGGTATTAGATGAGAACTCTACCAAAGTTTTGGCTGTAGGAAACGAAGCTAAGGAAATGCTTGGCAAAACTCCGTCTAATATTCACGTTGTAAAACCAATAGTTAATGGTGTTATAACTGATTTTAACTTGACTGAAGCTATGTTAAATTATTTTTTTAATAAAATCAATCCTGGAATGAGTCTTATCCAGCCAAAGGTTGTTATTTCAATACCAGATGGGATTACTGATATAGAGACTAGAGCTATAGAAGATGCAGCCTTACATGCTGGTAGTAGGGAAATAATCCTAGCCCCACAAACCCTAGCTCAAGCCTTCGGCATGGGATTATCTCCAGATGACCCTAGGGCTATACTTATGGTTAGTATGGGCGCTGGTACTACAGAAGTATCTGTCCTTTCCTTAAATGGCATAGTTACCAATGCTTCTCTTAAAAAGGGAGGAGACTATATAGATGAGGCCATTATTGATTTATTTAAGAAAAATAAGAAACTAGATATAGGGAAAAATACTGCTGAAAATATCAAAAATAATATCCTAAGTCTTAGAGTCAAAGATGGAGACTTGTCAATGGATGTTGATGGTAGGGATATGATTTCAGCAAGCCCAAAGACAGTAGAAGTAAAAAGTCGCGACCTAGTTGAAGCTGTGATTACTTATGCTGATGAAGTTATGAATATGATCTATGAAGTTTTAGAAAAGACTCCTCCAGAGCTAACTGGAGACATTAGAAGAGATGGATTCTATTTGTCAGGTGGCTTTGCAAATCTTAAGGGAATCAGAGAATATATAGAATCTAAGCTTAAGATTTCTTCATACATATCAGAAGATCCTGGTCTTGATGCAATACTTGGGGCAGGAAAAATCCTAGAAGAACCTGATAGATTTTTGAAATATCGTAAGTAGGTAAAAATGGTTTACAAAAGAGTAAAGAAAACTAACAAATCTTTTTTAATAACTATAGGTATTTTAGTTTTGCTAATAATAATTTCTTCCCAAACAGATACAATTTCTGGAGCTGGGTCAAACTTGGCGAATACGATTTTTAAGCCAATAGAAAAAGTGACTTATTCCATATCATCAGAGATTATGGGCCAAGTCGAAAGAACAGTAGGATCAAGAGAAACTAGAAGTCAAGTTGAAAAATTAGAAGCAGAAAATAAGGCCCTAGAAATAGAAAATGCTAGGCTAAATACTATTATAAATAAGGAAGAATTCCTAAAAGAGGAAAGAGACGCCATAAGCTCTTCTGGCAACCAATACTTGAAGGCAAGCGTTGTAAATACTGATTTAAATTCTATGACATCCAATTTTACCATCGATAAGGGCAAAAAAGATGGAGTCAAAAAGAATGACATCATCCTTCAAGCTATAGGAGAAAGTGACTATTATACAGGCCTTGTAGGCAAGGTTACTGAAGTCTTTGAGAATACAGCAAGAGTAGTAACTATAAATAATGAGGCAAATGATGTTTCATTTATCAACGCTAGAAGCAATGACTATGGAGTTATAGATAAGTTTACATCAAAAACTATCCAAGGTTATATGCTAGATGTAGATAGTGGAGCCAAAAACTCGGATGTACTTCTAACTTCTGGCCTAGGTGGAGTCTACCCATATGGTATATATATTGGTACAATTTCAAATGTTTCAATGAGCCAAGATTCCCTTAGAAAAAATATAACTATAGATTCACCAGTCGACTTCAACCACCTTTATAGGGTTTTGGTATTAAGTGGCAAAAGTGAATATCAATCTGATGAAACTAAGGATAATACAAAAGAAGATGGAGGAATGAATGAATAAATTTAAAACATTTTTGATTTTACTTATATCATTTATCCTACAAACTACTATTTTTTCTAAGATAAATATATTTGGAGCAAATATCAACATAATTATCCCAGCCATTGTCGCAATTTCTCAAATATTGGGCTACAAAATTGGTGGCTTTGGAGCTTTGATTATTGGCCTTGTTGAAGACTTTTTATTTACTAGCTTCATAGGGGTTAGAGCATTATCATATTTTTTGATAGGATCTTTTGTTGCAAGTGATGTGATGAATATTAGTAAAGATAAACCAAGTGGAGCTATATCAACTTTTTTTGCTAGCATATTTAATTTCTTTTTGATTAATTTGATTTACTATATCTTTACGAGCAAAACTACATTGGGCACATATCTTCCAATACCACTGCTTGTTGAAGCCTTACTAAATTCATTAATTTATTTGATTTATATAAATCTAGTAAAAAAAGTTATGTATATACCAACATACAGGATGTAGGGGTGGTCTTTAAGTGAGAAAACAAAAAGAAAGACGATTAATACTTATCCAAGTCCTAGTAGTAATAGCTCTCCTTGCAATTGTAGCAAGACTATACACAGTTATGATCAGCCAAGGAGATTATTACAGGGACTTATCAGATAACAGGAAAGTTAAAGAGGTAGACGAGATTGCTAGCCGTGGAAATATCTACGATAGAAACGGCAAAATTTTAGCAACAAGTGTACCTGCTTTTGCTGTACAAATTTATAAGGACCAGTTATTAAAACTTGATGATGAGGATAGAATTGATAGCATTTCTAAGCTTGTAGATATCCTAGAAGAAGATGGGGTAAACTACACTGATGGCTTTGCAATAAAGCTAAATTCTTTTGCTTATAAGAGAAACGAAGACTACTTTATCTTAGGTCAAATGCCAAATGAACTTGTTGTATCAACCCTTATAGATAATGATTTAATCTATGATTTTCTAACATCAACTATTAAAGATGAAAATATAGAATATGAGACAATCAAAACAGCCCTCTTAGCTCTTAAAAAACGTGGAATAGATATACCTGCTCACGTAAGCCAAAAAGACGGAAATTTAGAAGTTACTTTTAAGGAAAATTCAGAAGAAAAATTAAAGTCTTCTGGTTATTCTATAGATGAAAATCCTATAGATGTAGTAGTACGAGCTGTTGGCAACGACAAGTCTGTTTTGCTATCTATACTTGAAAACTCTAATGCCAGAATTCTTGCCTATAATATATTGAATGAAAGAGGCCTACTTGGAAGCCTAACCCTAAAAGATTATGCAGTAAAAGCCGATGAGGAGTTAATTGAGAAAAAGGCTAAGCTTTCAAAAGCCTATCCTGAAATAAGTCTTGAAAGTTCTCCTAGTGATGATTTCTATGAGATAGTAAAATCTTCTACAATAAAAGACGTCTTGACCCAAGCTATTGTCAAAGACGATGGGGCTTATGTTATACCTGCAGATACCCTTATCCAAGAATTGGAAAATAAGGGTGTCTATGCAAACTTTGATACCGAAGTAATCACTGAGACAGAAGATGACAGGAATCTTTATAAGGTAAATGTTAAATTTAGAAATGCCCAAGCTGGCTCTCCGGTAGATGAACTAGCAAGGCTAGCAGATGAACACGGCCTACTAAAACCACTTATATTATCAGAAGATATCAAATATATGGCTCAAAATGCCAATACAAAGAATAATATATATCCGAACATAGATGTAAGTGAAGATGACCCAAAAGATTGGGACTACACTTTTAACATAGAAAAAGACAATTTCTACACTTACTATGCAGCAAAGGATAAGGTCAATCCAAGAAAAAAAGTTGTCGAAGTTTTAAACAAAGAGAAAGATCCTAAGGAAATATTAAACTATCTTAAAAAAATTAATGGCTTGGAAAATTTCTTAGACCTTGAAGCTGTTGGTATTCTTACACTTGACAAACAAGGCAATAG
>CABTWT010000078.1 GCA_902488555.1 uncultured Anaerococcus sp. | reverse complement strand
TATACCACAACATCGCCCCACGCGAGTGGCCGTTTCGAGGGGGTAGCAGAAAAGGGGGTATAAGGGGGAAAACCGGTTGGGGAGAATCGGAACTCCCCTGGGTTTTCCCCCTTAATACGAAGGCACAGCCTTAAAAAATATTTAAATAAAAGACACTGATTAGCTAAAAGTAAAGAAACATTTTTCTTTTTGATTTCTTTATAAAGATTCTCCGATTGTCTCTTGAAATACCCCTCGAGGATGACAAGTTCATTAAAACTATATAAGCAACAAAAATAGATTATTACTTTTTAAAATAAAATTTTTATAGAAAAAGACCACCATTTTTACTTGGTGGTCTTTTCCTATATTTTTGCTATCCTTTGGTCCTCATAAAGCTTTCCTAAGCTCTTATAACTTATAACATAAACTATAAGTAGTATGGCCATATCTGCCAATAATACTGAATAGTTTAGTGCAATGTTATAGAATATAAAATTATCAAATCCTGCTTCGGCTGCTGCAGTCATATCATAGAAGAATATTTGTCCGGATATTACGTTAAATATTCCGCTTGCTAAAAAGGCTATTATAATTGATGGTATATAACTTGTTAGTTTTCTTTCATTACCAAATCTAATTCCAGCTAGACCTATCATTGATGCTGATAGGATGTAGTCTAGGATGGCTTGGGCTGGGTGAATTATATATCCACCTATTAACATATTTAAAATTCCAAATAAAACACCTTCCACCATTCCAGCTTTTACTCCCCATCTTATGGCAAATATTACTAGCGGTAATTTACGAGCCAGTGTGACAGACCCACCCATAGGTAGTTTGAACAAAACTATTTTATCTAGAATAAATGCCAAGGCAAGCATTATTCCGCCTTCTACAACCATTCTGGTTGACCAATTTGTGTTTTTTTCCATAAAAAAACCTCCTTATAATTCCTACTAAAGGCTAGCCAATAAGCCTAGCAATTAAACCAGAATCAAAAAGAGTTTAGTTCACTTTCCAACGCAAGCATTATCTTGATCTGGTTTAAGGGTAAAATCTCAGCCATTTGGCACCCCTAGTGTGTAATTATTATAATAAACTTTTAATTATTTGTAAAATCATTTATATTTCTTTTAAAATATCAACTTCTACATAACCTTCATTTCCATTGAAATTTACCCAAACAAAATCGTCTTCTACTTCCCTTATAACTTCTACAATAGAAAACTTATCTAGCTTGTCATACTTAGAGCTTTTTTCTGGAAATTCGTACATATAGGTGTCTTCTTTAACTTCATAAAGACCATTTATTTGAAGCTTATCATTTCCTTTAGTCTGTTTTTTATTATCTCTTATTTCTATATCTTGTGCCTGGTAGGAATCAGATGACTTTGAACAAGAGGATAATATTAGGATAGCACATATCAAAAAAAACTTTTTAATAATAAATCACCCCTAAAAGCTTGATACCAAGTCTTTTGTATTCATCTACTTGGCCTAAAAGTTCATTTTTGTAAGAATTTTTGCCTACAAGTAGAATTTTGTAGTCCTCAAATTTAGCCAAGTTAATACTAATTGGATCATTTGCTGATTTTTCTTCAAATATTACATTTCTGTAATCCTTTAATTTCGCTGCCATCTCGCTTTCAAAATCGGCAAAATTCTCTCTAGGAATTCTTGCATCTATAACTTTTGCATCAAGAATATTTGCAAGATCATTTGATATATCTAATTGATTTTTTGATACTTTCAAAGGAGTAAATCCAATGATATTTTCAAGGGATATATTGTCAATTTTTCTTTTTATTTTCGCCAGTTCACCAGATCTTTCTTTTGACAAATCTGCCAAAACTTCTATATCAAGCTCTCTTATGTCATCTGCATCATTTATTTTATCTGATAATATTTCTTTAATAATGATGATGACAAGACCTAAAAGTCCTCCAACTAAGAAGGCAGCTATAGTAAATATTAGATTGCGAGTATTGGAAGCTTTTTTTACAAGAACATTTTGCAAATACTCTATATTTTCCATATTCAAATAGTCTTTGGCAAAATTTCTAAATTCCTCTGTTATTAGAGTCAGGCTATCCTTTGCCCTTGCTTCATTTGAATCCTTGTAGGTAAAGGCAATGACCCCACCTTGTGGATTCACAGTGTATTCCAAGTTATTTTCAATATCCGAAGCTTTCATGTCTGGAGAAATTTCAGAAGCAACCTTTTCGTAAAGGTCATTTGATTCTAAGAATTGGCCGTAGATATTGGATAATTTCTCATTTAAAATTAGCTTGTTGTAGGTGATAGGTTCTTCAGTATTGCTGGTTACAATCAAAACTGAATTTGCCTCATAAGAACCACTTTTTACTACAGTAAAGAAAAAGCTAAGACCTGCTAGAAGAATGGCAGGAATAAGTAGTAGCAAGATATTTCTTTTTACTGCTTCTATAATTTGTTTGCTAGTTAATTTTTGCATATTATCTCCTATTTTAATGAATATATTGCATTTAAATTTGTAAAGAAAAAGTCATAGTCTGGAGCCTTTGCCATCAAAAAAATCGCATAGGGTATCAAAAATACCAAAATTGCAAGGATTATCAAAAATCTGCCAAGTTTGTCTATATTTTTGATATGATCTAGGACAAGGGGAATGTATATTATCTGTAAAATAGTAAAAAACGTTGAAAACCTAAAGGCTATAGCAGTTGATGATCTAAACACTAAAAGTACCAAGAGACTAAACCACATGGCCTTGATAGATGTTTCTTCTATAGAATTTTTAGCAAAAGACTTTTTATCAAAATACATAAGTGTAGTTGCAAAAAGGGCAAGAGCAAATATAATCCTAGGATCATATAGGCTCATAGACTGGGCAAATTTACCAGTAAATGTATAATTATTAATTTTTGTAGCCATCCTCGCAAGTCCTACATTTGACAAAAGAAGCGCCAAAATTCTAAAGACTGTTTTTGAAAATACACTTACCAACATGGCAAATACTGCACTTACAATCTTAAAAGCTCTTCCCATTTCAAAGGCCATAAAAAACAAGAATGGCAAAAGTATAATTGCCGCTCTATGAAATGAAAATGAAAATAGGAAAAACAGTAAACTTTTTATGTACTTTCTTTCAGCAAAGAAGTTTATACTCAAAAGTCCCAGTCCTATAGCCGATGCAGTTCTTGCTGTTTGCATATCAAATTGGATGAAAATCGGCAAGAAAATAATGGCCGACAAAAAAGGATCTTTGGACTTTTTTATGGATATATAAGCTACAGGAAAAATGGATAAAGCATTCATTATAGCTATAACCCACTGGCGTGAAAGGCCCAAGATATTGATGATGTAGGAAAAAAACCTAAAGCCAAATTCTACTGCATATGAAAAGTTAAAGACCTTGGAAAGATCAGTTCCTATGTCTTTTACAAACCACAAATAATTGTAATAATCTGCATCACCAGATCCTCTTATGGCCGCAAAAACAAACATAATAAAGAACATAATCCATGCAAATATTCTTTTTTTCTTTTCATCTTTAAACTTTATTAAGCTGTTAATTATAAATAAGCAAAACTCACTTATTGTAAATAAGGTAAATCCCATAAATATTCCTCATAAATTCTTAAGCTTATTATAACAGATTATAAATGCAAAATAAAATGGATAATGTCCGAGAATCACGCCAATATTATTTAGAAATTTATAATATTTAACACAAATTTTACAAAACTTTTATGCAAATAATACAATATTAGCTTAGTATATAAAGCAAGGAAACAGTTTAATGCTGACACTATTAATTTTCATCGCAAATGCGTACTCTTCCTTAAATAAAATTTATGTCAACTGTTTACCTTTTTGTACAAAACTAATTACCCTCAAACTTTTGTACTAATCTCTCACAAAGAAATATCGAACAAAGTGAGAACAAGGCAGTCAACTATACAATGTGTTGACTGTTTGTTATTTTCCCCACAAAAAAAGCACCCCATGGTGCCTTTTTTATTATCTAAGAGAAACTTTGCCAAAGCCTGATTTTACATCAATATTTAAATCTTCCTTGTTGACATTTGTTGATACTTCATATCCATTTTCAATTTGAATCTTGTTTTTATATTTGTCTGAAAGATTTAAGTCACTTGCTTCAATCTTTGCCTTTATCTCGCCTTCAAATCCCTCACTATCTATGACAATATTACCAGAAGATGAGTCTAATGATATGGATTCAGCATCTTTAACGTGGTAGATTCTAATATTGCCTGATGTAGTATCAGCAGTAAATGTCTTTGAATTTAGTCCATCGATTCTAACATTGCCGCTTACTGCATCTACGTTTGCTTCTTCGCCACTGATATTTGATAGGTAAACAGAACCGTTGATATTGTCTATATTTAAAGTGCCGTTGGTGTTTTTAATGTCAATTTTTCCATTTACATTGTTTATATCAAGCTTGCCACAAGAATTTATTACAGTGATTCTAGCATTTACAGAATCTATGGTTGAATTTGTAAAATCAACATCTTCTACTTCTATAGAACCATTTACAAGGTCAATAGCTAAGCTATCATATATATTCTTTCCTAAAGATAGGTGGATAACTGGAGTTGCATCGTAGTTTCTGTGTTCATCATTGATGCTGATATTTAGTGAATCTCCGAGTACTTCTACATCTAAGAAATCGACTAAATTAGATTTTTTTGACCAAATATCTTGGCTTAGGGTTATGGCAGAATCGATAGCTCTTTCGATATAGATTTTGCCACTAGGAATATCAATATTGATATTCTTGATATCATCATCAATTCTCATCTCATCGTGAGTATTAATTTGTCCTCTGATATTAAATTGGTTGATATCTATATTATCTAGGTCAAAATTGCCCAAGTTTTCAAAAGTTTCTGTTGTCTTCTTGATGACAGCTTCCATTGACTGGGTGAATTTGGAAACGAAGTCATTGTCATTTTTACTTTTCTTGCTGCCTATTGCTTCTAGTAAATTATTAGCTTCTTCAACAGTAATCTTGCCTTCTTTTAGCATCTCTAATATAATTTGTTTTTCATCATTCATCTTTTAATTCCTCCAATAATTCGCGAGCTTGGTCTGCTGTAATCTCGCCATTATCAAGCATATTTAGTATATCTATGCGGCTAGCCTTTTTGTCTACTTTGCCGCCCAATTTTGCCACTAACTTATCTATTCTATTTCTAACTGTAGGATATGAAATACCAATCTCTTCTCCTACATCTTTAATACTTCCTCTTTTTTGTAAAAATAATTCAATGAATTCTTTATCTTCTTTATCAAGTCTAGAGAAATTATCCATTTCAAATTCGCCGCTTACTTCTGTATAACAATTATTG
>CABTWT010000077.1 GCA_902488555.1 uncultured Anaerococcus sp. | reverse complement strand
GATCACTAGAGATTTGATCAGCCTTTTTGTCAATCAATAAAGCTCTATTGTCAAGACTTTCTTCTTTTTTAAACAAACGCGATTCTTTTTTATCAAGTTCATTAGAACGCTTGTTTAACTTCCTATCATTTTCTAATTTGATTTTAGATATTTCATCTTTTGCTTCTTTAAGAGTTTCACGCCTTAAAGTTTCTGCTTGTTTATTAGCATCTTCGATGATTTGGCGACTTAAGGCATCTGCCGCGCCTATCTTTTTTTCACTAGTTACTTTATGATATATGAAGCCTAAAATAAAAGCTAACAATACGAAGGCGACAGTAATGATTATAACAACTGGATTATCCATTTATTATCACCTCCTATAAAATTTTACTTGGAATTTACATTCCTTTATAATTATACCATAAAATGATTTTTATTAGCAAAAGAAATAGCCTCTAATAAAATTAGAGACTATAATTTTCTTTCATTTGCTTGTTATACATTTCTTTATAATATCCAGAAGATGTCATAAGTTTGTTGTGATCTCCCATTTCTACGATTCTTCCATGAGATAATACAATTATATTATCTACATCCTTAATAGTAGAAAGTCTATGAGCTATTATAAAAGTTGTTCTATTTTCTTTTAACTTTTCAATGCCTTGCTGAATTATAGCTTCTGTCTCAGTATCTATATTACTAGTGGCTTCATCAAGAATTAATACTTTAGGATTTCTTATATAGGCTCTTGCAAAACTTATAAGTTGTTTCTCTCCTTGGGATAAGTTTGATCCACCTTCCATAACTTGAGTGTGGATTCCTTTATTTATTAACCTATCTCCCCCTACTGCCCTAAGAGCATCTTTAATTTCTTTGTCGCTATATTCATATCCTAAAGATATATTTTTGGCAATATCTCCTTTAAACAGGAAGGCATCTTGGAGCACCACAGCCATATCACGTCTTAGATCATCTCTATTGACCTTTGATATATCCTTATCCCCTATTGTGATTTTACCAGATTGGGGAGAGTAGAAATTTAATAGTAGATTAATTAATGTCGATTTACCAGAACCAGTTTGACCAACAAAGGCTACTGATTCACCTGCATTGACATCAAATGATATCCCTTTTATAACTTCTTCGCCTTCTGTGTAAGAGAATCTGACATCATCAAATGTTATTTTTTGGTTGATATCGTCAATTGTATCAAATAATTCTTCCTGGCTTTCCAACTTTAATATTTCAAAAATATGGCTGGCACTAGCCATTGATTCATTCACCTCTCCAACTCTCATTATTATAAATCTTATTTCATTAAACAATCTAGATGTGTATTCAAAAATCACATATAAACTACCGATGCTTACTGAATAATAATCGGTGATTTGCCCTAAACCAAAATAAACCAAAATTATTAATGATGCCAAGTAAGAAACTATATCCATTGCTCTATAACCTGAATAGGACCTTATTTTGGCAAGTTCACTAGATAATGAGAATATATGATTATTAGTCTCATCGAATTTATCTTTGATATAATCCTCTTTATTAAATACTTGGATAACTTCCATATTTTGTATATACTCATTAATCTGCGCATTAATTTCAGAAGTGTTTTTCCTAATTTCCCCAGTATATTTTCGCGTGTAAGAAGTGTAAGACTTATAGATTATATATATGATAGGAGCTAAAGGTATTAACATTAAACCAGCAATAGGGTTTGTAATAAATATTGTAATCCCAAGCCCCACAGCAAGAATCATAGATGTTGTAATATCTGTTATTATTAGCTTAAAAAGCATTTTTACTTTATTAGTATCATTAGTAATCCTTGATGATATTTTTCCTGCCGGTAGGTTATCAAAATAAGCAATTGGAAAAGAATTGACCTTATTATATACATCATTTTGCATTTGATAAGCTATATCATTTGATGCAATTTGAAAAGTAATAAAAGCTCTATTTAAAAAGAAGCTAGCAATCATATTAACTAAAAAATACAGTATCAAATATTTGATTATATTTGCAAAATCATCACTTGTTATACCTTTTTTCAAAAGATTATTTATAATGTACCCTATAATTAGTGGTGAAAGCAGTTGCAATATTGTATTTAAAAGCGAAAGCACAAAACCTTTGATAAAGGATGTTTTTTCATTTAAGGCATAATTTTTAAGCAAATTTCTTACTTGTTTATCTGTATTAGCCATTATTACCTCCACTTATCTGTTTAATATATTGGTCTTTATACCAAGTCTCTCTACTCATCAATTCATCGTGATTTCCAGAATCAACTATTTTACCATCTTCAATAATAATTATATTATCACAATTTTGGACCTGGCTTATCCTGTGGGCAATAATTATTGTCGTTTTATCTTTCCTACTAGTTGATAAATTTTTTATGATATTTTGTTCTGTATTTGCGTCTACTGCGCTCATAGCATCATCAAGTATCAATATATCCGGATCTTTCAAAACAGCTCTAGCTATAGCAAGTCTTTGTTTTTGACCGCCAGATAAGGATACACCTTTCTCTCCAGTTAATGTATCTAGACCATCAGAAAATTCTTTTATATCCTTTGTAAAGTCTGCAATGGCAATTGCATCATCTATTTCGCCGTCACTAGCATCAAGCTTGGAAAATCTGATATTATTTTTCAAAGTGTCAGAAAATATCATATGTTCTTGTGGAACATATCCTATTTTATCTTTGAAAGATTTTGAAGAAATCTCACTAAAGCTGTCATCTGAAATTATAATAGATTCTTTATCAACTTTATATATATCAAGTAGTTGCCTAATCAAAGTGGTTTTGCCAGATCCAGTTTTACCTATAATACCTAAAGAACTTCCTTGGTCAATCATTAAATTTATATCTTTTAGGACTTTCTCATTATTTGATGGGTAAGTAAAATTATGATCTATAAAACTAATGGATGGATTATTGTCCACATTTTCTAAACTTTCAGAATTAGGGATTTCTTCCTTATAATTTAATACTTCCATTATCCTATCCATTGCTGCATTTGCTTGTTGGTTTAAATTCATAAATTCACCAAAGGCAAACATTGGCCAGATAAGCATGTTTAGATAATAAGTGAAAGATACTACTTGACCCACACTTAAATCTCCTTTAGAAATCAATACTGATCCATAACCAATCGAAATTATATAAGCTAAGGTAACAGTAAGTCTTTCTGATGGCTCCATCCATGATTGAAGCCTAGCTAAGTCAATACTTTTATCAGCTAGTTCCCTTGCAGAGTTCTTAAAATTATTGTATCTAATATCGCCAATATTAAAAACTCTGACAATTCTTATCCCTTCAACATCTTCTAAAACTCTATTAGTTAAGTCATCAAAGCTTTCATTTACAGCTTTTGATCTTATATACCATTTACCTACAAGTTTTGAATAAGCAATCAAAAAAACAAGCATAGGTAGTATTGAAAAAATTGTCAATCTAAAGTCAATAGTAGTTACCATCATTAGTAAAATAAATATAGGAAAAACTAAGGCATCAAAAAAGGCCAATATTCCAAAACCAGCAAACATTGCCACCTGGCTGACATCTTGGGTAGATTTACTCATTAATGATCCAGTAGAATTTTGTTCAAAAAATCTTTGAGATTGTTTCAAAAACTTACTCATAAGTTTATCTCTAGTAACATATTCCATCAACGACGATGATTTAAAAATATTATAAGACCATGCAATAGCTGTTACATATTTTAAAATAACCATTATTAATGCTATTACTATCATTTTTATGAAGGTGTCCATTGTAAGTGTTCCTAGATAAACCATATCTATTAACTCACCTGTTAAATAAGGTAAAAATAAAGAAATTATATCTGTAATAATAAGAGATATTGATCCTATAATATAATTTCTTTTAGAGTATTTCAGGAACCATTTGAAATTTTTAAACATATATACTCCATATTTAAATAAGCTTTTATTTAAAAAGTGCCACCTAAAAATATAGGTGACACTTTAATAATTTTAAAATTATTATGCGTTCATTTGTGAAGCTACTTCAGCTGCAAAATCTTCTTCTTTCTTTTCAAGACCTTCGCCTACTTCAAATCTAGCGAATCTTCTAATTTTGATGTTTTCACCAACCTTGCTAGCTGTATCTCTTAGATATTGTTCAACTGTTTGGTCAGGATTTTTGATATAAGCTTGGTCTAATAGGCAAACTTCTGAGAAGTATTTTTTAAGTCTTCCTTCAACCTTTTTCTCAGCAATCATTTTCTTTTTGTCTTCTGGCATATTTTCATTTGCTTCATTGATTGCTTGGTTTGTTAGGATTTCTCTTTGTTCAGCTATATCTTTTTCGTCTGCATCTGCCTCTGAAATATATAATGGGTTTGATGCTGCAATGTGCATTGCTATGTCACGAGCAAAGTCTTTAACTGTATCAGTATTAGCTGAGAAGTCAGTTTCTGTGTTGATTTCTACGATAACACCTATTTTATTATTGTGAATGTATGAACCGATAACACCTTCAGCTGCAATACGTCCAGCTTTCTTATCAAGTGTAGCTTGTCCTTTTTCCTTTAATAGTTTAACTGCTGCGTCGATATCACCATCAGTCTCTTGTAGAGCTTTTTTGCAGTCCATCATTCCAGCGCCAGTCATTTCTCTTAATTCTTTTACTAAGCTTGCACTTATAGCCATCTTATACTCCTTAATTTTCTTCGCTTTCTTCTTCGTCTTGGTCAACAACTTCTAAATCTTCATCAGAATTTTCTTCTGTTAGATCTTCATCTGCTTGGTCTTCAACATCTTCTTCTTGTGGAGCAAATTCGCTTCCTTGGTTTGCTTCGATAACAGCATCTGCCATTACTGATGTGATAAGTTTTACGGCACGGATTGCATCATCGTTTCCAGGGATAGCTAAATCAACTTCATCTGGGTCACAGTTTGTATCAACAATTGCTACAACTGGGATACCAAGTATTCTTGCTTCATGAACAGCTATTGCTTCTTCACCTGGGTCAACTACAAATAGAACATCTGGTAGTTTTGTCATTTCTTTGATACCACCAAGGTTCTTTTCTAGTTTGTCCATTTCTTTTTGGTATTGTAGTACTTCTTTTTTTGGTAGAAGATCAAATGTTCCATCTTCTTCCATTTGTTCATATCTTTTTAGTTTGTCAATGCTTTTTCTAATTGTTTTAAAGTTGGTTAACATACCACCTAACCATCTGTTAGATACGTAATATTGACCAGATCTTTTTGCTTCTTGCTCAATAGAATCTTGGGCTTGTTTTTTGGTTCCTACAAATAAAACATTTCCACCATCAGCAACAATATCTCTAATCATTGCATATGCTTCATCAAGTTGAGTTGATGTCTTTTGTAAATCTACTATATAGATTCCATTTCTTTCTGTGAAGATGAATCT
>CABTWT010000076.1 GCA_902488555.1 uncultured Anaerococcus sp. | reverse complement strand
CTAAAAGCTGATATTTTTAACAATCATTCAAAGATAAAACGAAAAAGAAAAGCAGATTTCAACCGTAATTTCAAGTCATTCCCTCTATCAAATGAATTGATAGAAAAAATCGACCAAATGAAAAAGGACCTGGAATCTAATTAGCGACACAAGGTAAAATAAATTCACTAAAAGGTAAGATATGGATAAAATAAATTTAAAAGAAGATGTGACGCTTGAGAAAATTCGTTCATTCTTCAACTCCGAAGATATGAGCGAAGAAGAAATCTCAAGTGTCCTAGAAGAATTATCAGAAGAAGAAAAAGAAGAACTAGAAGAATATCTACTAGAAGAAGAGATCATCATAGAGGAAGAGGAGATCGATGAAGATAGCGAAATCGAAGATGAAGTAATCGATGAAGTTGATGATGAAGAGGACGACGCCCCTATAAAAAGGAGCGAATCCACAGCCATCACTCCACTTTCTAGAAAAGATATGATGAAACTATCCGACATGACCAATGAAGAGATAGTAGAACAATTCCAGGCCGGCAACCAAAATGCTCTAGCAGCCCTAGTAGAAAAAAATCAAGGTCTTGTAAGAAGCCGTGCATCATATTTCTATAGATCTCACGGTAATGACCTAGACCTAGAAGACCTAGTCCAATCAGGTATGCTTGGCATGATAAGAGCAGCAGAAAAATTTGACCTAACTTTAGGCTACAAATTTACAACCTATGCCTACAAGTGGATTGATAAAGCAATCAGAAAAGCTATAAATAAAGAAGGCCACACCATAAGGATACCTGCTGGCAAGTACTTGAAACTAAACAAACTAAAACAAATCCTAAAGGCAAATCCAGAAGCTAGCGATGAAGAATTATATAAAATCTTGGAAAAAGAAGGCATAGACAAAAAACAAGCAGATGACCTGTTTCTAATCAATCGTAACCAAGTAAACTCAACATCCCTAAACATCAACCTAGACTCTGAGGACTCCACAGGTGATGAGCTGATGGACATGGTAGGAGACGAATCAACCCCAGTTGACATGCTAATCCTAGAACGTGACATGGAAAACTTCCTAATGAAAGCCCTAGATCAACTTACAGATAGAGAAAAACAAATCATAATCTACCGTTACGGACTAGATAACGAAAAACCAAAAACTCTAGAAGAAATAGGCACAATCTACGACCTATCAAGAGAGAGAATCAGACAAATAGAAAACCAAGCCCTAGGAAAACTAAAAGAATTTTCCGACAGCGAGGGATAGAAGATGCGAGAAGTCGCATCTTTTTTTGTATAAAGATTGTAAATATGTAATTTAATTGCAATAATCCATTTCTTAAAGTCAAATTTTAAAGACTTGGATTTTTCTTTAAATACTCTAGCTTTAATCACTTATAAGAAAATTTGTGAAAATAAATAACTTTAATTAAATAAATATTCTTGAGAAATAATAAAACGGTAGTACAATTGTATTACAAAACAAAGGAGGTCATTATGGATACTATTGTAAAATCAATTAGGTTTACTAAGGAAGAAGAGCGTGCTATTAATGAATATGCGGACTTTGCTAATAAGAGCTTTTCTGATGTGGTAAAATCTGCTATACTTGATAAGCTAGAAGATGATTACGACATAAAAGTTGGCGAAGAGGCTTACGAAGAATATTTAAAGGACCCAGTAACCTATACTCATGAGGACGTGTTAAATGAGCTCGGTTTATAAGCTAGTTTATTCTAAAAAAATATTAAAACAACTAAAGAAATTAGATAAAAATACAAGTAAGTATTTGATGAAATATATAGAAAATAATATAAAAGATACATCAGATCCAAGACTAAGGGGCAAAGCTCTTGTAGGGGATAAACAAGGGCTTTGGAGATACAGGATTGGTGATTATAGACTTATTTGCAAAATAGAGGATGATAAGCTTCTAATCCTAGCCTTAAGTGTGGGCCACAGGAGAGAAATTTATAGATAAATATGAGATATTTATTTTTGTATGTAAAGAAATATAGAAATTTATGAATTAAGTATTTACACTTTTTATCAATCACAGGGCAGCTAAGCTGTCCTTTTTTATGGTAAAAATGCCTTATCTTAGTATAGTAGAAAAAAGTGAGGTATTATGGATTACGAAAAACCATTTTTATATATAGATACAAATTTTGCTCCAGATGAGGCCTTGATGACTTATATGGCTACAAAGTCCTATGACTTTGAGCTTGTGGGTTTGTCTACTGGATCTGGAATGATGAATACAAAGCTTGCGGCTGAAAATATTGTAGGCCTTATGGCTGATTATGACCTATACTTATCAGTGGCAGCAGGAGAGGACTTCTCGGACTACCATCATTTGGATAAGGAAGTTTTTACTACTACAAAAGATTACGTAGAGGAAATGCCTGCCTATGAAAATATAATTGATAAGGCAAGTGATTGTGGCAAGTTAGACATCATTGCTACTGCTGGTCTTACAAATATTGCCAAGGCCCTAGATGAAGCTCCCGAGATAGAGGATTATATATCCCATATTTTTATCCTTGGTGGGGAATGTGATGGCGAAGTTTCTGAGACCTTTATAGAAGACCCGGCATCTGTTGATAAGATTTTAAATTCTAGTATTGACTTATTTTTGTTGCCAATAGGTATTGCTAATCAAGTTAATCTTTCAGATGAGATGATTGTAAAATTGACAGGTCATGATAAAAATTTGGATATAATCCTAGATGAATTTAAGAAAGATGATTACAGGCCTCTTAAAGCTAATCTTCTGATGTATCTGATGCTTATGCCAGAGGCCTTTATCTTTGAGGAATCAGGTTTTGGCATTCATGTTGACGATTCTGATGGTGAGCTAGGAAGTCTTTATAGGACAGATACAAGGAAGAAAAACTACAGGGTGACCAGGGTAAATGAAGAAGCTTTCTACGACTTTCTAATGGGGAGTCTAAAGTGAAATTTAAAAAACCTGGACTTAGAATAATTAAGACCTTCATAGCTGTAAGTCTTGCTATGCTGATTTCATCTTTCAGACCAGGAGAGGGCTTGCCTTTTTATAGCGCCATTGCCGCCATAATTTGTCTAAAATCAGATGTGGAAGGTTCTCGTGAAATTGGTATAAATAGAGTAATTGGCACTATACTCGGTGGTTTGTGTGGCTTGCTCTATCTTTTGATAGTGCCGGCAAATTACCTGCCAAGGTCAGTAGAACTTATTTTGATTAGTTTACTAGCCTCAATTATAATTTGGGTAATGGCTATGGCTGGCAAACCTAAGGCTGTATCTATTATGGCAATTGTATTTTTGTCAATTACCATAAACCACGGCAACGAGGGGAACTTGCCCTTTCTCTTTGCCTTTAATAGGACCTTTGATACTATGGTTGGAGTAATTTCTGCCATTGTTGTTAATTGGACTGATTTTGAAATTAGGGAAAACTATAATAATAAACATTAATAAAAGAAAACTCCTTACCTTAGTTTTGATAATGCTAAGGGCAAGGAGTTTTTTGCTATTCATATTTCAAAAATTTATCTATATCTAGGGCATCTGAGGCATCTTCAAGGACTGTCAATTTGTCAGCTGCTAAGATATAGTCATCAGCATTTGGAATAAATTCATGGCCGTCTCTTTCTATGGTTAGGACGATGACATGTTTTGGAAAGTCGATTTCTCTTAGTCTTTTGCCAACAACTTCAAGATTTTCTGTCATGGTGTATTCAAAAATAGAATAATTACCAAGTTCTCTTTCGACAGGACTTAGTAAATTCTTATCTTTTAGTTGTCTTTCTAAAAGTGTGTCATAGATAGGAGCTATCTTGAAAGCTTCTGCAATATAGTATGAGACTATTACAACAATTGATAGAGCTATGAGATGTTCAAAGGTCTTTGTCATTTCTGATACTAGGATTATTGAAAGGATAGGGCTTCTTACAACAGAAGCTAGTATGCCACTCATACCTAAGATAAGGAAGTTTATATAAAATTGATCTATAGGGACAGCATTTCTTAGCATAGAAAATACCAGCAATCCACAACAACCGCCTATGACAAGGACTGGCAAGAAAATTCCTCCTTGGACTCCAGATCCATAGCAAAAAGTTGTATAAAAAAGCTTGGCTAATAGGATTATCAATATGTAAGCTACAGAAAATTTATTCAAAGACATTTCTTCCAAAAGTCCGTGTCCACCACCAGTAGCCTTGAAAAATGTAAAGCCGATAAATATTGTAACAGCCATCAATAGGCCATATTTTGCTATTGGTGAGCTAAGTTTTTTGAACATATCTTGGAATTTGACAATTAAAATATTATAAAAAACTCCAATAATTCCTGTGAGAATTCCTATAAGTATTGCAACCCAGATTAATTTCATTGGCAAAGATTCAGCTACTGCAAAGGAAAAGGCAGTCTCATTTCCCATCAAGACAAAAGATATGAAATTTGCTGTAATTGATGCAATAAGTGCTGGCAAAAGCACGTATTTGGAATAAGATTTGTGCAACTCCTCAATGGCGAATATACAACCAGCTAGAGGGGCGTTGAAGGCTGCAGCAAGGCCTGCAGCAGCTCCAGCTGTAATCAAATATTTTATTTCGTCAGGTTCTCTCTTAAGAAACTTGCCAACAAGCTTGGCACTTGCCCCACCTATTTGGATTGATGGGCCCTCACGTCCTAGGGAAAATCCCATGAGATTACCCAGGCCTCCACCTATGATTTTTGAAGCAATAGTAGGGATTTCCTCCATTTGAAATTTACCAAGTATCTCTGCTCTGATTTGGGGAATACCACTTCCACCAGAAAGAGGTGCCCGTTTTAGGAGCTTATATATTATGTAAGAAGAAATAATTGCAACTGCCAAAAGCATCAGTATAGATTTTAAGCTAAAATCAGCATACAAATAGCCCCTGTAGATATCCATCTTTGAAATAATAAATCTATAGAGGACTGAAAAAAGTCCTGCGAATATGCCGACTATTATCGAATCGCCCAATATTCTAAATATTAGCTTTCTTTTATCATCAAAATGATTTTTCATTTTTACCATCCTTAATTTTAATATATAAATTCATTATACTGGAAAGAAATTAAATCTTGTATTTTTAAAACTATATTATTCATATTTTAAATATATTTACCCCTATGATACAATTTAGCTTAAGGAGGCGAAGATGATTGAAGTAAAAAATTTTACAAAGGCCTATTCCAACGGCAAAATTGCTGTTGATGACATAAGTTTTGATGTAAGAAATGGTGAAATATTTGGTTTTCTAGGACCAAATGGAGCAGGTAAATCTACTACTATAAAGTCTATTGTTGGCATCAATTCCATCACTAGTGGAAGTATCACCATGGGTGGGATCACCATGGATGAAGACCAAATAGCCTACAAGAAACAATTCTCATACGTGCCTGACAACCCAGAACTTTTTGACAACTATTCCGGCTATGAATACATAAATTTTTTGGCTGATATATACGGCATAGACGAGCAAACTCGCAAAGAACGACTTGATTATTATTTGGAATTTTTTGATATAAGGATGGCCAGGGGAGACCAAATAGAAACATATTCTCATGGTATGGCCCAAAGACTTGCCCTCATAGGTG
>CABTWT010000075.1 GCA_902488555.1 uncultured Anaerococcus sp. | reverse complement strand
GGATCTATAGAAAGATTTATAGGAGTACTAACAGAACACTTTGCTGGAAGATTCCCACTATGGCTAAACCCAGAACAAGTAGTAATCATCCCAGTAAGCGACAAATTCCTAGATACAGCTCACCAACTACAAGATAAAATCAGTGATGCTGGCTTTAGAGTAAAAGTAGATGAAAGAAGTGAGGGAGTAGGATATAAGATCCGCCAAGCACAATTAATGCGTGCAAACTATATGCTAGTAGTAGGAGAAAAGGAAGAAAGCTCAAAACTACTAACAGTAAGGAATAGAGATGGTGAGGAAACACCTGAAGTAAGCTTAGAAGAATTTATCAAAAAAATAGCAGAAGAAAGCAAAACAAAATCAGTAAAATCAGCATTCTAATTGGATGATAAGCTGAAAATCCTAGGATAATTTCCTGGGATTTTTGCTTTAAAGCATAAAACATCTTGACAGAATTTTACTAAATGGTTTATTGTATAAGCTTATACAAAAAATTAGTGGAGAAATTATGACAGACATACAAGATATACAAATAAAAGAAAACAAAATGGGAACTATGCCTGTAGGTAAACTTCTCTTACAGATGTCCATACCTATGGTAATCTCTATGCTAGTCCAATCAATCTATAATGTAGTGGACTCAATCTTCGTAGCACAAATCTCAGAAGAAGCCCTAACAGCAGTATCCCTTGCCTTCCCAGTACAAAATATCCTAATAGCCTTTGGAGTAGGTATAGGAGTAGGATCCTCGGCACTATTAAGTAGGTTTTTGGGAGAGAATAATAGAGAAAGGGTAGGGTCTGTTGCAAGGCACGGAGTAATCCTTGCCACAATCCTATCAGTAGTATTTGCAATCCTTGGATTATTATTTACCAATTCATATGCCCTAGCCCAAAAGCAAAATGAAATTGTTACAACTTATACCAAGGAGTACCTATACATAGTAACCATATTTTCTGCCGGCATATTCTTTCAAGTACTAGCAGAAAAGCTTCTCCAAGCCACATCATTAACCAACTATACGATGATAACCCAAATATCAGGCGCTGTCCTAAACATAATAATTGACCCGATACTAATCTTTGGTCTATTTGGATTTCCAAGGCTTGAAGTAAAGGGAGCAGCAATAGCCACAGTCCTAGGACAAGTCGGCGGAGCCTTGATAGGTCTTTACTTCAACAAGACAAAAAACAAGGAAATCAAATTTACATCAGAAAAATTCAAATTGCACGGGGACATTATAAAACAAATATTTTGGATAGGAATCCCATCTATAGTAATGTCAACCATAGGTTCCATAGTAGTATTTGTCCTAAACCAAATCCTAAACAAATTTGGATCATCAGCCATAGCAGCATATGGGGTAATGTTCAAATTCCAATCATTTGCCTTCTTGCCAGTCATAGGCATATCAAATGCACTTACAACCATAGTAGCCTATAACTACGGAGCAAGAAAAAAGGAAAGGATTAAAGAAGCCATTGGACTTGCAATGAAAAGCTCCTTTGTCCTAGTATCCATATCAATCCTAGTAATGTGGATATGGCCAGAACAACTACTTGGCCTTTTTAACGCAACAGAAAAAATGATAGAAATAGGAGTGCCAATGATGCGTATAGTAAGCCTATCCTACTTTGTAGCAATCCCATCAGTAGTAGCAGTAGGTGGAGTCTTCCAATCTTTAGGCAATTGGAAAATAGCAATACTCCAATCATTCCTCAGACAACTTATAATACTAGTACCAATATTCTACGCCCTATCCCTAACAGGTGACTTAAACATAGCTTGGTGGTCATTTTTCATAGCAGAATTTTTGAACTCCATCTTGTGTATATGGATGCTAAAAAGAGATATTAGAAATAAGATTGATGTTTTGTAAGATAAGCAGTAGTTTTTTGACTACTGTTTTTTACTGTTAAATTTAGTTATCATTAGTAGTATAGTAATCTATAGGAGTAAAATATGAATGTATTACCATATGATTATACAAATCCTAAATCTATAGAAAACTATGCAAAAAACTTAATTGGTTTAAGTTTTGAAGATGTTCTTAAAAATGCAGTTGACGATGAAGATTTATTCAATGAATTAAAAATAATATATAATAATCCACGAGGTAAGGGAAGTCTTGGAAATCTAATTGAAAAATATTTTTTCTTTTATGAGCCTAATAGCATTTCTGAACCTGATTTCAAAGAAGCAGGAACTGAGCTAAAAGTTACACCCTATGAAATAACAAAAAAGAATAAGATTAGAGCTGGAGAACGCTTAGTAATAACAATGATTCCTTTCGACAGAGAGGTTACAGATGACTTTTATGAATCACATCTTATAGAAAAAATTCAGCTTATATTATTCATATTTTATTTTAGAGACAGAACCGTAGAAAGGTTAGACTACCTTATAAACTATGTATCTTTATTTAGTATCTTAAGTGAAAAGTGTAAAACAGACTTGGAAATTATTATCGAGGATTATAAAAAGATAATACATAAAATACAAGCGGGTAAGGCTCATGAACTTTCAGAAAGTGACACTCTATACCTAGGAGCATGTACAAAAGGATCAACAGCACTTAAAAGCTATAGAAATCAATTTTATGGAGATATACCTGCTAAGAGCAGAGCTTTCTCTCTAAAGCAATCATATATGACTTATTTATTGAACCACTATATTTTAAATAATATTGAGACATATGAAAGTATAGTAGATTCAACACATATAGATCCTGAAGATTTTGAGAATTCTATTACTAGAATTATTAATGAGAATATAGGGAAATCAGAAACAGATCTTTACCGAATGTACGATGTACCAAAAAGTAAGCATTCTAATAACTTGTTAGTTTTGAGAATGTTAGGAGTAAAATCTGAAAATGCTGAAGAGTTTGATAAAGCTAACATAGAAATAAAGACTATTAGAGTTCAAAAAAATGGAAGACCTAAAGAAAGTATGTCTTTTCCTACATTCAATATAATAGAATTTACTCAAGAGACTTGGGATAATTCAACGATTTTTCAAAAATTTGATGAAACTAGATTTTTATTTGTAGTTTTCAAAGAGGATGAATCAGGAGAATACCTATTACAAGGATCAAAGTTCTGGAATATGCCTATAAGCGATTTAGAAGGACGTGGCAAAAAAGAATGGCATTTATATCAAAAAAAATTCTTAGAAGGGATTAATTTTGAAATAAGAGAAAGTGGAGCATCATATAGGGTTATTAATGATTTGCCAAAGTCTTCTTATACAAAGATATTTCATATTAGACCTCATGCATCACAATCAGCTTATAAAATTAATGGAGTCAGATATGGAAAAGGAAGTGATTCAGATATGGATTTACTTCCTAATGGTGATAAAATGACCAAACAATGTTTCTGGCTAAATAATGATTATATAAAGGAACAGATAAAAGATTTAATAAATTAGAAAGTAGAAATAATGGAATTAACAGTTGCAGAGCTTTTCGCTGGAGTCGGTGGATTTAGGGTAGGCCTAAATAATATCACAGACATATCAGATAATGGAAAAGCAATAGAGAATGAAAAATGGGACTTCGTTTGGGCTAACCAATGGGAACCATCATATAAAACCCAAGATGCTTTTGAGTGCTACATAAAAAGATTTGGGATAGATAATACTTCGAATCTAGATATTAATTTGGTAGATAAATATTCAATACCTAATCACAACCTACTCGTAGGAGGATTTCCGTGCCAAGATTATTCGGTTGCTAGATCATTGTCTAACGAGCAAGGTATACAAGGTAGGAAGGGTGTTTTGTTCTGGGAAATTAGAGATACTCTTTTAGCAAAAGAAACGCCTTTCGTTCTTCTTGAAAATGTCGATAGGTTATTAAAATCCCCAGCATCACAGAGAGGAAGAGACTTTGCTGTCATGATTAAAACTCTAGATGATTTAGGGTATTACGTGTTTTGGCGAGTAGTAAATGCAGCTGATTATGGGTTTCCACAAAAAAGAAGAAGGGTATTCATATTTGCATTCAAAAAAAATACTAAGTATGCAAAATCTATGAGGACTATAGATGAATATAGACTGTTAAATGAAAATCTTTTAAATAATGCATTCCCTTGCGTTATAAAAGTAGATACAATTAAAAATGTAAGTCTTAATGATTATAGTGACATAGTGGACGTATCTGATAATTATAAAGATGGGAAATTCTACCAAACAGGATTTATGGTAGATGGCAAAGCCTTGACAGCAGAGTTTGAGCCTTTAACGGAAAAGCAGTTTCCACTTAGTAAGATTGTAGAAATGTCAGGAAAATTCAATCCTGAAGATATGAGTAAATACATTGTGGATAACAAAAAATTAGATAAATGGAAGTACCTAAAAGGATCAAAAAGAATAGAGAGAACAAATAAAGCAGGCCATAGTTACGTATACTCAGAAGGTGCCATGAGTTTCCCAGAGAATATGGAAGCACCAGCTAGAACTATGTTAACTAGTGAAGGAACACTTAACCGATCCTCTCATATAATTTATGATAAAAAACTAGAAAAATATAGAATTATTACTGAGGTTGAAGCAGAATTGATACAAATGTTTCCACCTAATTGGACTAACACAATGCCTTCAAGAAAAAGATACTTTATGATGGGGAATGCCCTAGTAACAGGAATTATATCAAGGATAGAACCAGAACTAGCATCAATAATATCTTTAGAAGGATAAATAAAGATAAAACCTAAACAAATGTACTATATATAGTTTAAGTAAATGGCGACAGGTAGACTGTCGTCTTTTCTTTTTATACTTATAAATCCATTGACTAAGAAAAAAATTGATCATATAATACAATCAAAATTGAGGGGGTTTTATGAAAATTTCTTATAATAGAATTGAATATCTGGAAAGTGAAATAGAGGTTGATGAGATTGTTTTGGACGAGAATTTTGATGGGGATTTGATTTCATATATTAGATTTTATGAGGACTGCTTAGAGGACTCCTACGAGACAATCCAAAGGGTTGGAGTTTTTGATATTGGTATTGAGCTACTTTAAATAGGTAAAACTTACCCAATGACCAAAATCCTATTCTAGATTTTGAGCACTGGGTTATTTTAATTTCTATAAAATTTATTCATCCACATTCCTATAGTTACTAGAACTCATCTGGTACATTTGCCATCTTACTCCTCTGATGGCTACTCCCATGGTGTAGATGTTTTCTGGTAAGGATATGCCGTTCATGGCGTCTCCTATGTGTTGGAGGTGGGCTCCGTTTGCCTTTGCTGCTAGGGCGATTTGTCTTATGGTGTCTTTGTCGCTTGTTTCTTGGCTTGTTCCTATGGCAGACATTATGAGGACTTTTTCTTCTATATTTTTGCCATTGTTGTAGTCATATACATAGTCTGCTATTTCTTTTAGGTCATCTTCGTTAAAGTGTGGGACTGTATATGGTGCTGGGACTAGGAGTATGTCTGTGCCTGCCTTGATGAAGTCTTTGGCTATTTCTAGGTTCATTACTGGTCCATCTGTTCCAGCAGCGTGCATTTTGCCTGCTATGACGATGCCTTTGAAGTTCTCTTTGGCTTCTTTTATGGATTCTAGTATTTGGCTATTGGTTACTCCTGTTCCTGGGTTGCCTGTTAGGCATATGAGATCTAGGCCAAGTTCATTTGCTAATTTGTAGTTTTTTATGGATGCTATCCTACCAGCTGGTAGTTCTTC
>CABTWT010000074.1 GCA_902488555.1 uncultured Anaerococcus sp. | reverse complement strand
TCAGACGTGTGCTCTTCCGATCTTTTTGATTCTAATTATAATCCTGTTTATTATAAAGGAACTAATAAACCAATTGAATGGACAACAAATGGTGCGCAGAAAGATATAATTTTAGATGAAGGAAAATATATTCTTAAAGAGGTTTTTGCACCAACTGGCTACTCACCATTAGATTCTGTTGAATTTACAGTAAATAAAGTAACAACGTCAGATAAATTATCATATAAAACAACACAGCAGACTACAGGGGAAGTTTATAACAAAAAATCTAAATATGAGATTTCAGGCGTAGAAAATACAAACTTTAACCCAGATACAAAACAATCTCTAATCACAACACCAACCTCAGCGACAATAAAGGCAACTAATATACCAGCAAAAGGTAAATTTAAAATCTACAAAGAATTGCTAGATGAGGATGGCAAGAACCTAGGACCATTAAAATATGTTACATTTACATTGACTAATGCAAACAATACTAGTGATGTAAGATATGCTGTAACTAATGGTAAAGGTATAGCTACATTTGAAAATCTTCCAACAAATACTACTTGGAACTTAGTTGAAAACGTGCCGACAGGTTTAAAGGATGAGGAAGAGAAGTGGCAAGTTTCTATTAATTCAGCAGGTCAGGCAGCTATAACTGCTTTATCCGGATCAAAATTTACTATCGCAAATCAAGAGATAAACGGAGAATCTGTTGAACTAAAAGTTCAGAACGAACCGATATTTAAGGGTGAGATTATCATTAACAAAGTGGATGACAAAGATAATCCTATAACATCAGATTATGCAAAATTCTCATTACAGCAAACTGATGGCAACAAATATTACTTAGATGATAATGGAAGATTTGTTGAAAGTGAATTTACATTCTCAACAGATGAAACAGGTAAATTAAATATTACAAATATACCTGAAGGTGAGTATACATTAAGAGAAACTAAAGCTCCTAGTGGTTATAAAATCAATGAGAATAAAAGAACCTGGACTGTTAATATCGATAAAGATGGAAAAGCTACTATTGATGGACAAGCCAAAACTGAAGTAAATGTTGTAAACAACCCAATTCTAACACGAGTTGACTTAATGAAATATGGACCTAATAAAAATGAAGACAAAGTATTATTAGATGGCGGTAAGTTTATATTAAACTACAGACAAAGTGAAGAAGACGCTTGGCAAAAAGTAGGTGAAGCCCCAGCTAAAGAAGGATTAGTATCATTTGATAATCTTAGAGAAGGTTACTATGAAGTAAGAGAAGAAGAGGCTCCTACTGGATACTACGAATATGATTCAGGTAATAGAAAAGTATTTACAAAGGCTACTTATAAACGTCGTACAGATGCTCTAAAAGAGTTCCAAGTTATAGATGGAAAAGTTTATATAAATAATGAGCTTATCAATGATAAGAATAATGCCATGATTAACCATACTTTCGGTAAAGGTAAGATTACAGTTAAAAAGTTCACTGATGATAGCAAAGGTGATAGCAAAGGTCTTTCCGGAGTTAAGTTCGAACTTTACAAAGATGGTGACGCAGATCCTATCACAGGTGAAACAAACGAAAATGGTATCCTAGTGTTTAAAGACTTACCTTATGGTAAATACTGGGTTAGAGAAATATCTGGACCACCTGGATATATAGTAGATAAAAGCTTCAAAGCAGCAGTATTAGGTTATATGTATGATGCACCTACAAATGGTACAGATGCTTCTTATAAACTTCAGTTAACATCAATTGATATAAGGTCATCCGGAAACAATCCTGACGTTGTAAGACCGAATTATAGCGAAGCTATTTGGTATAACGCAAGATTTGATGCCAAAGAAGGCCAAAGACTCAATCCAGGAGACCAATTTACCTTAGAGTTGTCTGATAATGTTACACTGGATGGATTAGCACAAATTAGCGATGGAGATTTAGACCTAGCATCATATGCAGGGAAGTTAGCAAGAGCGGAAATTGCTGATGATAGAAAATCTATAACCTATACTATTACTGATGTCGCTGATAAATACTATGGACTTGACTGGATTAATATTTCAATCCCACTATATGTAGATAGAACAAAAGTTAAAGAAGACCAACAAATAGATGTAAATGTAGGCATTAAAAGTAATAGACAAACTTATAGTCAAACTTATAATCAAAAAAGTATCGAAGTAGTTTATAGTGATTACATGTCTTATGCAGATGCTATACTTTCATATACACCAGTTCTAAACGAATCAGGTTTTGAAAATATAACCTATATAAACTACACAGGAAAATATATGATACCAAAGACATTTAAGTTCAGAAAGCATAGCCAGGACGGAGATGTCAAGTTTACATTCTACAGGCTAAAGGATGAGAATACAGCTAATAATAGTATTAACCTACCAGGCTCCTTCAAGCCAGATTTAGATAACACAAACTTATTTGATAACCTAGGTACTGTTACACCAAAACTAGAAAATGGTTACTATGTTTCTGATAAACTTAATAATCTTAATAATAATGAATTCTCAAAAGATTCTTATGTAGTAAAAGTAACAGGAAACTTTACAAATGGTGAATATCTGAGAACATTTGATACAAGGTCAGAGCTAGACTATATAAATGAATGTGGTTATGGATATAAGTGCGGTGCCCAAACATCACTAGCGGTATATCACCCATGTGCATGTGGAGAAGTTAAAAAAGAAGTAAAAGAGCAGACTATCGAGGTCTTTAATAAGAAAAACTCTGTAGAGTTCTTAAAGGTTGACGGTGCTTCTGACATAACTAACCCAACTAAACTATCTGGTGCTGAATTCGAACTTGTAAAAGTCGAAGAGGGTAAGGAAATCAATTATACAGATGTTAAAAAAGCAGATGGAAATAATGATAATGGCTTAAGAACTTCGGATGAAAATGGAAAGATAAGATTTGAATTAATTCCTGATGGAGAATATAGATTATATGAAACCAAAGCTCCAGCAGGGTATTCAATACATTTCGACAGAGTATTGGTATCTAGCTTTACTGTAATTAATGGTTGTATAGAGGTCAAAGACAACAAGACTACTATTCCAAACTTTAAATATGGTAAGTTTAAAATCCAAAAAAACAATCCAGCTGGTGAATCTCTAGAAGGTGCAGAATTTACATTAACACCTCTAGATGTTAATTTCAACATTAAAGAAGTGACTGAATCTACAAATATAAATGGAGAAGTATACTTTTACAATATCCCAGATGGAAGATACAAACTTGAAGAAACCAAGGCTCCTTCATCTTATGTGACGGATCCAGATACTAAAGTACAAATTCTAATTGTAGAAAATGGAAATGTTAGATTCGAAAAGGCAAATGATAATAATCAAACTTCGAACTACACATATGATAGCGAGCAAGCAAAATCCATTCACCAACCAATGGCAAGCAATAATGCTAATGATGAAAATATAGTCAAATTGGAATTTACAGACAACGAAATCATCACAGTTATTAACAAAAAGCCAACCTACCCAATGACAGGTGGTAATGGACCAAAGATAGTATTCGCAGTACTAGGTACAGCAGTCATGCTAACAGCCTTAGCATATTTTGGCTTCTACCAAATGAGGAGTATACCTTTCAAAAGAAGATCAATATATAGATAATGTCACAATACTTGTATAGCACGAGAACCCTGGAAGTAGATTCCGGGGTACTTGTGTTGTCAAGAATTTATTAATATTGGGTATTTTCGTCTAAAAAACATAAATTTTATCAATTCATTTTTTTCTATAATCTCTCAAATGTCTATTTATCAACATCTATCGATTTTTCATAAATTCAACTAATTTACTACATTATATACAAAATTACATTAATCTGATATAATGATGCTAACAAAGGGCTAAAGTTAGCCCTATTTGGGATTTTTATTTTTAGAAAATACTAAAATTAATGGAAAAATATTCGGGAGAGGGATTTATGAAAAGGAATATTAAAAACTTTTTGATAAAAGCGTTTTCTTTGTGTTTAGCTTTTATCCTAGTATTTCCAACCAACCTATTTGCTATGGGCTTGGACAATACGAAAACAAGAAAATACAAGGCTTCTGCTAGTATTATGGGACTAGCTCAGACTGATACTACAAGCCAAAATGACAATGAAGTCACAGACCGAACTCTATTAGAAACAGAAATTACAAAAAAGGAAACGGACAAATATCTAATAGAAAAATATGCAAGATTATCCAAAACTACTGGACAAATTGAATACATAATCAAAGTCCATCCAAAAGATAAAGAATCTAAGGATATGGTCACTACAAGTTTTGCTATAAGCAAAAATACTGACCTAAAAGACTTGAAAATTGAAAAAATAAGTCAAGTACATAGGGATAAGACACAGACAGAAATCAAATATCAAGAACAAAGACCATCTATCCTATATAACAACGATGCCTTTGAGACTCTAGGAGTCACAACAGATAAGGCGGATTTGGTCTATTACCTAAGCGCAAAATTATCAGAGGAGTCACTAGCTAAGATAGATGACAAAACTCCTACCATGGACCTTGATATCAACATAGCAGAAACAGGTGCTAATACATATCAAGATAGGTATGGCCTTAGCATAGAAAAAATGGACCTAGTAGATGAGGATGGAGAATATACTATCGAGACTCTAAAAGAAAAAGAAGATGCTATTCACCAAATAAATGCTATATATAAGGAAGGAAGTTCAAATCTACTAGGCGAAAATCCTGGGGAGATTACTTGGACTGACTTTATACACGCTGATGATGACAAAGAATTCACAACTGACATAAAGCTTGATGAAGCCCAAGATGCGACAGATTCACAAATCAAAGTCGAATTCTACCAAGCTAATGAAAAGGGATATACATTAAAAGAAGACTTCACCAAAGAAATTCCATTTACTGAAAGTCTCAAGCTTCAAATCCCACTAGGATTCATTGCAAAAGTAGAACTAAAGACAAAAGCTAGTGGAAATGCAAAAGAATACTCTCTAAATCAAACTAAAATTCCAAACCCTATATATAAAGAAGAAAAGACAGAAGAAAAATCTGAAGAAGAAGACGCAGATCCTCTGCCAGAAGAATCTCCAAACACAGAAGAACCAAAGGAAACTAGTGAAGAGAAAATCATACCAATAGACCCGGAAACAAATGAAGCTGTAATCGATCACTCTCTAGTCAAAGAAGATACAAAAGAGGAAAGTGAACCTGCAAAAGAAGAAACATCTGCTATCAATCTAAATAGGGATAGCGTGATTAATAATTTCAAAAATAAGGACAAGCTAAATCCTCTTGTTGAAATCACAATCAATAACATTAGCTCTCTTTTCAACGCTTATAATAACGATGAGATGACCTACGAAGACTTCCTAGCAAATCTCAAAACACAAGCAAAAGACCTTTCAAAAGAAGATTTTGCAGCAATAATTAAAGGACTCATAGCAGGACTCAACCAAGAGACTTACAAAGTAGCAAATATTGACGAAGACCAATTATTAGCTGAAATCTATGGAAAAGATGAAGCTGAAGAACAAGCAACAGAAGAAAAACCTGTGACAGAAACAAAAGAAGCTGACACGAAAGAAACTTCCAATGTAGAAACAGAAACTAAAGAAGATTTCAGAACTCCTGAAGAAAAAATCAAAGACAATGCCCTAGAAAGCTTCGATAAGAGCTTAAGCCAGGCAAAAGAAGCTAGCAAAAAGCCACAAGAAGACGACAGGGACATCTTTGCCAACCTATCAGAAGG
>CABTWT010000073.1 GCA_902488555.1 uncultured Anaerococcus sp. | reverse complement strand
TCTTTACTTTTAACCTTAGGAAATTCAGAAAAGTATTGGGTGAAGTCTAGATTTGGGTCGAATTGGATTGAAAATCTAGTTCCAGGTGCTGAATTCTCTAAGTTGATTTTCGCAGTATAAGATAGAGATTCGAGGAAATATGCTTCCCAGATACCTGGCCTTCTACCAATACTTCCATTTTCTTTATCATTTACATAAAGGTCTTGAGTCACGCTTGTAACAGTTGCTCTAGAGTCATCTTGACCTTGTTCCATATCTTTTATGAAGTAATCTTCACCATTTACAGGGTAACCTGATCTGTTTTTAAACTTAGGAATATAAGTTACTTGTTTAGAGTCATCTACTGTTACTTCAAAGATTACATTTGACTTTACATATCCTGCTGGCGCTTCAGTTTCTTCTATTGTATACTTGCCTCCTGGCATATCTCCAAAAGATACCTTACCTTTTTCGCCAGATGTCACTGTAGAGATAACATCACCATTTTCATCTTTTATTACAAATGTCGCACCTTTTATAGGTTTGTTTTCTTTGTCTAGTTTTGTAAGTTCAACTGGACGAGTTTCAAAGGCTTCGTTTGTAATAGTGATTTTTGTCGCCTTATCTGTATCGGTAGAAGTTGTTGGAATTATTTTTTGGTTTTGGAGTTTAGCTTGGTTTCCTGTGTCCTCATTTGTCAACCAATCATAAGTTAGGCTATCGCCTGTTCCTGTTACCTTTACCAAGAATCCCCAGTCTCTTGTAAATCTTTCTTTTGGTAGGTAAACTTGGTAGCCAGTTTTGTTTGTAAATGAATCTGTTACATTAGCCTCACCTTTTATTGGATATCCATGTGGGGAGTTTAGTACACTTCCTCCCAGTTGACTTACCATTTTATCTGCTGTTTGTTGGGTCATGGCAGTTTTTAGTGGATTTCTTTGGTCATCTGGATACACATCGAAAACTTCTACATTTGATATAGAGCCATTATCCATTCTAAGGTTAAGTCTAGTGTCTCTATCTGTTGATCCACCTCTTTGTTCTTCGTTGGCTTTAAGGAAGATGTAAGTTGTAACATTTCCCTTATCATCCTCAGTTGCATATTGCATTGCGTTCATATAGTCAGGATAACCACCATGTTCAACTGTTTGAGTTGGGTTAGCTCCCGCAGATATGCTGGCAGGACCACCTTCAAGACTTACTCTTCCTTCTTTATCAATATTTATTGTTGCATTTTCTTGATTTGATTTGTAGCCATTTGGAGCTTTTGTTTCAAATATTGTGTAAGTTCCTGGTTTTATGTTATTAAATACAGCTTCACCATTAGCGTCTGTAACTACTTCTGGTCCACCTAAGAGTTTGAACTTAGCTCCTGCTAATTTCTTCTTAGAGTCACTTTTGTCCGTTTTTACTATAGTAAAGCTTGCCATCTTTGGAACTTCTTCAACTGTTCCCCTGTTATGGATATTGTATCCTTTAGTGTTTGGATCGTAATAGTTGTGGTTTTCGTAATAGGATATAGTTTTATCATTTGAGTCTTTTTTATCAGTTGGGAAAGTTTGAACTATTTTTGGCTGTGTCTTTGTGAATTTCCTTACATCTTGTATATTCCATACTTTTACTTTAGGTATTATTATAGATCTACTTGCTTGTGCACCTGGTGTTTCTTCATCAACAGTTGTAGAACCTAATTCCTTATCAGTATTATTTGGGTCTACTGCCTTAAGGGTTTGTTCTGGCATAGAAAGACCTTTGTCAAGGTTCCAGTTTTGGTCTACGTAGATGTCTTTATATTTGGAAATCATTACTCCAGCAAGGCTTAGTGGGTTCTTTTCTGTTTCTTTAAAACTTGTGTCATAGCCGTAGACTGCGATTGTACCTACTGGTTGGTTAGTATTTGGGTTTGTTCCTTGAGCAGGAATAGTCTTATTAAGGTTTTTTTCTTTAGTAATTGCAACCATTTGTCCATAGGTAGTGCTTTCTTTATCATTATCAATACCATAGACAGCCATTTTTGATGATGACATAGTTTGGTTGTCACTTAGACTTCTTGTTTCCCAAGGTAGTTTTGTATCAGTTGGGTTTTCTTTTGTACCTGTATCTCCAGTTGATACGGCATCTGTTACAGTCCACTTAGCAGTAGTTTCTGAAGTGAATTCTCCTAGGACTGAAGTCCTGTTGTTCATTCCTGCTCTTATAGGTGTGGCTTCTTTTACCTTGTCAGCTGGCCAGCCATCCATAACAAATCTCTTGGCACCAACTTTGTTTTTGGCAGTAAGGATGATAGAAATATCCATCATGTATTTTTCTTGCATACCTTGGACAGGTGTGTAGAAGTTGTATGTTATTTCTTTAATTCCAGCATCTGGAGCGTGGTGTTTTGAATCGTGAATACCAAAGGCTCCCTTAATTGGGTTATCTCCTAACTCTACATTACTATTTTTGAATTCACCAAGACCAGATCCTACAACTTCTGTGAAATTAACCTTAAGTCCTAGAGCATTTAGGTCAGTATCTGATGACACTTTTATAGTCCAGTTATAGCCCTGTAATTTCCCATAATTAATTACTGGGATAGCATAAGCATCTGTGTCTACCCTGTAGTTGGAATCGTCAGGTTCTATAATTTTTATAACATCATTTCTGCCAGGTTCTATAATAGAGCCTGCTGGATTACCATTTTGATTTGCTTGATTTTTTGCCATTAGCATGGATGGTCTGAAGTTTTCGTCGGCATCTCTTGCTATGAGACCCTTGATAGCATCTTCGTTGTCTGCCATTAGTTTGGCTTCGTCTTTGGAATTTAGTTCGTATTTTTTGCCAAGGTCTAATAATAGAGCTTGGATTTCTTCTAGAGACTTGCCTGCATCAAGTGCTGTTGATGTTGCCCATGTATCAGCTCCACCAAAAGCTCTATCGGTTAACAATATTACATCATCTGCACCCATAGCGTAAGCTTCTTTTAGAGCTTCTGCAGCTTGTGGAGGTCCCATTGATAAAACGGTTATGTGTGCTCCGTTTTCTTCTTTTATCTTTAATGCCTCTTCAATACCAGCTTTGTCATCAGGATTTATGATTGAAGGTAGTCCTTCTCTCATAATTCTTCCTGTTTCTTGATCTATTTTTACTTCATTGGTATCTGGTACTTGTTTAATTAAAACTATAATATTCACTTTAAACTCCTATTATCTAAATAAGCTTCCACTTATTACCATTCTTTGAACCTCTGATGTTCCTTCATAAATTTCTGTGATCTTTGCATCACGCATCATACGTTCTACTGGGTAATCTCTAGTATAACCATATCCACCATAAAGTTGTACGCATTTTGTTGTTACATTCATAGCAGTTTCTGCTGCAAATAATTTAGCATGAGCTGCGCTTACTGAGTAAGGTCTGCCACAATCTTTGTCATTTGCTGCTTTGTAAACTAATAGTCTTGCTGCTTCAATTTGGTTTGCTAGGTTAGCAAGTTGGAATTGTGTATTTTGGAATTTTGCCAAAGGTCTACCGAATTGTTCTCTTTCCTTAACATATTCGATTGTCTTATCTAATGCACCTTGAGCTATACCAAGAGCTTGTGCAGCAACTCCTATACGTCCACCATCAAGTGTTGTCATGGCAATTTTAAAGCCCTTACCTTCTTTGCCAAGTAAGTTTTCTGCAGGAATTTTACAATCTTCAAATATAAGTTCGCAAGTTAGTGAACCGTGGATTCCCATTTTTTTCTCAGGTAAACCAACTGTAAATCCTGGAGTATCTTTTTCAACTATAAATGCTGAAATTCCATGAGTTCCTTGTGATTTGTCGGTCATTGCGATAATTATAAAAGTATCAGCCAATGTAGCGTTAGTTATAAATATCTTTGAGCCATTAAGTATATAACTTTTTCCATCTTCTGTTAAGTGAGCTGTTGTTTGTTGCATTGAAGCATCGGTACCAGCCATTGGTTCAGTCAAAGCAAAAGCTCCAATGTGTTCTCCTGAAGCTAATTTCTTAAGATATTTTTCTTTTTGTTCTTCTGTTCCATAAGTTTCGATCGGCCAAGCACAAAGAGATGTGTGAGCTGAAATTATTACACCAGAAGATGCGCAAGCCTTTGAAATTTCTTCAACTGCCATTACATATCCTAAATAATCTCCGCCTTCTCCACCATTTTCTTTAGAAATTGGAATTCCAAATAAGCCTGCATCGCGCATTTTTGGAATATTTTCAAATGGCGGTCTTTCTTCTTCATCAATAGTTGCTGCAAGAGGTTCAACTTCACGAGTTGCAAAGTCTCTATACATATCTCTTAGCATTTTGTGAGTATTGTCTACACTAAAATCCATACTATCTCCTTACATAAAATCTTTTCATCTTTACGACTTTCACATCTATTATATTGCAAAATCGCGACTTTGTCAAAAATTTATTTATCTTTTTTAGTTCTATATTGTTAATATATTTACAATAATAGATAATTATTAGTAATTTATGTCAATTTAATTTATTTTATTAAATCCATTTCGCGAGAGTTTCTAAATGCTTAAATAATATAAATTTTGAAAATTTGAAAACAAAAATTATAAATAAAAAAGGCTTCTTGTTAAGCATTAATAATGTTTAGCAAAAAGCCCTTATTTTTAGTTATTGGTGAAGTAATCTTCTACTTGGTCGAATTTTATTGTTTCTTGATCTGATTTTGACAAATCCTTTATTGTGATTTCCTTATTATTTGCTTCTTCTTCTCCGATTATAAGAGCATATTTGGCATTTATTTTATCGGCGTAAGCAATTTTCTTTTTAAATTTTCCACTTTCAAAATAAATATCTGCGTTTTTACCTGCTGCTTTTAATTTTTTTAAAAGATCTATTGCGTAAAAATTGTATTTTTCATCCATTGGAAGGATGATTATTTTTTCAGTAGTTTTCGCTTTTTTATCGACAATTCCTAGTTCTTGAAGTTGGTAAAAGAGTCTAGTTAGTCCAATTGACATTCCAACTCCCGGCAGATTTTGCTTTGAAAAATTGCTTGCCAAATTTTCATATCTTCCGCCAGAGCAAACTGAACCTATTGATTCGTAGCCATTTATAAATGTTTCATAAACTGTCGATGTATAGTAATCTAGGCCACGAGTAATGCTTAGGTCTATTTTTATATTTTCTTTTGGGATATCTAGGTAGAGCATATATTGGTAAACTGTTTTTATCTCAGATAGACCTAATTTGTATTTTTCATTTGCTTCGAATTTTTCAAGATCTTCCAACAATTCTAGACCTTCTAATTTATTTTCTAGAAATTCTAAAATTTGTGTAGATTTTTCTTCTCCAACTATTTCTTCAAGATAGGATTTAGTTTTTTCTAGTCCAATTTTATCTTTTTTATCTATTGTTCGTAAAATTTCAGTTGTATCTACTATTTCTAAAGATTCAAAAAATCCATTTAATAATTTTCTGTTGTTTATGTGAAAGGTAACTTCTGGTAAGTTTAGCCTGCTAAAGGCTTCAAATATTACTTTTGCAAGCATAGCATCGTTGTAGATTGATAGGTCGTTATTGCCAATTATATCAATATCTGCCTGATAAAATTCCTTGTATCTTCCCTTTTGGTTGCGCTCTCCACGATAAACTTTTCCAATTTGATAGCGCTTAAATGGAAAATTAAGATCTGAAAAATGTTCAGATACATAACGAGCTAAGGGAACTGTTAGGTCAAATCTTAGGCTCATATCTTTTGATTCGCTTGCAATTTCAAATATTTGTTTTTGTGTTTCGCCACCGCCTTTAGCAAAAAGAATTTCGTTTTTT
>CABTWT010000072.1 GCA_902488555.1 uncultured Anaerococcus sp. | reverse complement strand
TTTACAATATTGATAAGCTGCGGAAGTTCATCTAGGGAAGTTTTTCTCAAGAATTTGCCCAGAGGAGTAATAAATGAATCTGGATTTTCTAGCTCCCAGGTAGATTCATTTTGGGGAGCATCCATACTCATGGACCTAAATTTGTAGCACATAAATGGTTTGTTATCTACTCCTGCCCTTTCTTGCTTAAAGAAAATTGTGCCCTTGGGCTCTTCAATTTTAGATATTATTGCTATTATTAAAAATATCGGACTTAGGATTATGAGTAAAAGAAAGCTTAGAACAAAGTCCAATAATTTTTTTATATAATTTTTGTACAAGCTATCCTCCTAAGACTCTATATTTTAATATTATAAAATATTTTAGTCAATAAATAAATCTAATTCTTCCTCAGTTAATTCTCTGTATGAGCCTTCTTGTAAATGTGGATCTAGGCTGAGATCTCCAATTGCAGTTCTCTTTAGGGCAACAACTTCATTGCCAAGGTTAGAAAACAGCCTTTTTACAAGGTGAAATTTACCTTCTGTAACTTTGACTATAGCCTTCTTATCGTCAATAATCTCTAGTTTGGCAGGTCTTGCAATGTATGATTCTTCTTTGATTTCTACACCGACTTTAAATTTCTCTATAAAAGATTCATCTATATCACCTCTTGTTTCAACAAGGTAAGTTTTTTCTATATTTGAGTTTGGACTACTTACCTTGTGGACGAATTTGCCATCTGTAGAGATGAGCAAAAGACCTGTCGTATCCTTATCTAGACGGCCTGCTATGGATAGGTCTAGATTTTGGTAAAATGGATCTAATAAGTCTATGACAGTTGGATCTTCATCAATTGTCGCAGACAAGTATCCAGCGGGTTTGTTCATCATTATATAAATATTTTCGAAATAATCTACATATTCACCCATGTAAAAAACTTCATCGACATTTGGATCGACTTGGGTAGATGTGTCTTTTACAAGTTCACCATTTATTATTAGGCCACCTTTTTTGGCATTTCTCTTGATATTTCTCCTAGTGTCAAGATTAGCATTTCCTATCATCTTATCTACTCTCATTTGTTTCCCCTATCTATGACATTTTCTACAGCTTGATTTAGCTCTTTGAATGATTGGTAAAAATTTGCCAAGTACTCTTCACCATTTTTGCTGATATAATAATACTTGCGTCTAGGTCCAATCTCAGATTTTTTGTATGATGCTAGAATATACCCCTTTTTGGTCATTCTTTGTAGGATTGGGTAGACCGTACCCTCAGTCATGGTATAAAATCCACTTCTTTTGAGTTCTTCTACAATTTCGTAGCCGTATGTTTCGTTATTTTTTATGATGTGGAGGATTACACCCTCAATTACACCCTTTAACATTTGAGATTCAATCATATTATCACCTAACTATATTGTATTGCACAGTAGATTAATATCTGTGGCAGTAATATTTCATAGGACAATACTTACATTCTACCCTCTTATTAGTTTTTTTATAAATATTTTCTTCTACTATATTTTTTGCTATCTGGTCAATTTTTTCTATAGAAAAATCTCCTTGGTCAACTTCTATGACCTGGTCTTTTTCTATGAAATATAAGTAGAGCTTATTTGGATAGTGGTCATTAAATTCGCAAAGATACTTATATGTTATCAATTGTTTCTTGTATTTTTCTAAGGACTCTTGGTCATATGACCCAGTTTTAAGGTCCATTATAGACCCATCAGCTAAGATTAGGTCGATATTTCCCTGGAGTATATAGAAATCTCTGTCAGCCTTGTAATTGACCTCACTTAAGCTTAGGTCAAAGTTTTTCTTGCGAAAATTATCAATAGCTTCTGTGTAAGCTTTATTTGTAGCTAAAATCTCATTTAGCTTATGCTCGTTTATATCCTTATGAAGACCTATATATTCAGCTAGGGCGTGAATATTAGTTCCTTGGATTAGGCTTTGGGATTTTGGTAATTTGTAATTTAATTTCCTTATGAACTTGTACTTAAGTGGACAGGATTCATAAACTTCTATGTCTGTAGTAAATGATAAAATTGGTTTTGGGATTTCTACATTAATTTTTTGAAAATCTATAGTCGATAGCTTTGAAGTATTGTCTAGGCTATTTGCAAAGTCTACTAATCTTTGATCCCTAGAATTATCCAAGATTACCAAAAGATTTTTTGCCCTAGTGAAGGCAGTGTAGTATTTCCTATAAAAGTCTTTGTCAGCAGAATCCTTATCAGCCCTTGAGTAATCGTATTTTTCTAATAATCTCTTCTTATTTGCCCTAGGATAATCATTTAAGCCTGAGACAAATACTGTATCAAATTCCAAGCCCTTGGCATTGTGGATGGTCATAAAGTTAATTGCATCGTAGTCTGGTGTACTATCGTCAAATTCTTTGATAGAATTTTTTTTGAAAAAATAATACAGGTAGCCGTAGATAAATTCTAGAGTAGAATACTCTTTAAAAATATCCTCGTAGTCAGCAACTATTTTAGTAAATTTGCCTATATTTCTCATAGCCCTATCGCTATTGATTTCTCCTAGTTTCCTATCCAAAATATCTGCAAAAATCGGCAAGGAAAAAGCCTTATATACTATCTCGCTTATAGATTTTGGATTATCTTTAAAATACCTTATAAATTCGTCCATTTCTACTGACTTAAAAGACTGATCGTCAAATATTTTTGCCAAGTAAGACCTAAAAAAATACTTTTGTTTTTCCTCATAGGTCAGGTAATCATTATAGGTTAAATTGGACGGATATGATGAATATATGCTAGCAAGTATATAAACTAGGATTTTAATTTCTCTCCTATAGAAAAATTTGCTAGAAGACCAGTTTATAACCTTAATCCCCGCATCCTTAAAAAATGCTTCCAATTCCTTTGGATAGGCAGAATTTAAGGTTGGGAACAAGAAAGCAATTTGCCCCAAATTTATCTTCCTATTTAAAATTTTTATTATCTTAAGCAAATTCTCTTTGTTATTGGCCCTTGCCCTTACAAGTGAGTTGGGATTCTTCTCTTGGTTTATGGCTTTTAGTTTCTTTGACTTACATGCTCCAAAATAATTATTTAACCACTTTTGGCTAGTGTCTATGATAGTTTGGTTTGACCTGTAGTTTATATCTAGTTTGTAGATACTTGCAGATTTTCCAAGCTTATCCTTGCAAACTTGGTCAAAATCTAATAGATTTTTGGGATCTGCTCCCCTAAAGCTGTAAAGTGACTGGTCATCATCACCAAAAACCATAATGTTCTCATCCTTTAATAGCTTAAAGGCAATTTCTTGTTGGATAAGATTTGTATCTTGATATTCGTCAATTATTACAAAATCTATCGAATTTCTAATAGCATCTCCCATGACCTCATCTGATAATAAATCGTAGAACTTTTTTAAAATCATTTGAAAATTCATTAATTTCATTGACTTTAATAAGTTGAGATGGGTCATATAGATTTCAAAAGAAAGCCTATCTATCGGATCTTTAGAAGTCTTTAACATATCTAGATCAATCAGGTTGTTGGTAATGGATTCAAAAATTTCCTGGATTTTAGAAACTTCTCCATATTTGATATACTGGTCAAAATCATCAATGTCCTTAAAGATACCAAGGTTTTTTTCTAGTATATAGCCTTCCAAATCCTGGTCTATAACCATTGATGGGAAAAAATCATCATCAAGTTTTTTATATTTGTCTATAAAAATATTGGCTAGGGAATGGAAGTTGCCTATTTTTAAGTCATCAAGGTCAGTTTTTATCCCCTCTTTTTTGAACTCACTAAGAATCCTTACGTTAAGCTCAGCTGCAGCTTTTTTTGTAAAAGTTGTAATCAATATTCTATTTGGACTAAGGCCATGGTTTTTGACAAGGTCTGTGACTTTTTTTACTATGGTAAAGGTCTTGCCTGTACCAGGTCCAGCTATGACTGCTGCAGGATAATTGCTATCAATGATTACTTTTTTCTGACTATCATTTATCATAATATCAGCTCATAGGCGACTCTTGGCATTGGAGTCCCATTATCGTTGACATATATAATGCCAAGGTAAGAAAATCCCATCTTTTCTATGAGTCCTCTCATTCTAAAATTTGCCTCATGGGTGTCAATTTCTATTGCATCCCTATTTTCATCTCTTGCAAAATCGATTATTTGATTAAAAAATTTGCTAGAAATCCCCTGCCTACTAAAATCACTATCAAGGCAAAAGGTATGAACTGTTATAGAATTTTCCCCCTTCATCATAGTTCTTACACTAGCGTAAGTAGGTTCATAGTCTTCTGATAGATATGCATAAGCTATGACTTGGTCATCTTTTTGGTAGACATAGGCTCTCTTTCGTGAGATTTGGCGAGCCAATAGTCCCCTATCAGGGCTACCTTTTTGCCATTGGTCAACGCCGTCATTTCTTAGTGATTCTTTTGCTTTTTCTATTATTTTGTATATTTTATCTAAATCGTTAAATGTCGCTATCCTCATAAAATTATTATACCATTATGAAATTACTACTTTGCTTCAAAAACGGGTATTAATCATGTATAATGCTAATAAGTAAAGAATTATTATAAAAGAGGTAAAAATGTACGATTATTTAATTATTGGAAACGGTATTGCAGGCTTATCTGCAACAGAAGAAATTAGAAAAAAGGATTCTGACGCTAGTATTCTAATAGTATCAGCAGAAAAACCAAGCACATACTGGAGAACTAGACTATCTGATTTGATTTCAAAAGAATTCAATGAAGATGACATCTATGTCAAGAAACAACCTTGGTACAGCGAAAGACATATTGACGAAAAACTTGAAACAGCTGTAGAAAAACTAGATCTTGACAATAACATTGCTCACCTATCAACTGGTGAAGAGATAGAGTATGGAAAAGTACTCCTTGCAACAGGAGCAAGACCATTTATTCCACCTATCAAAAACGTTGATAACCAAGGAGTCTTTGCCATAAGAACTATAGATGACCTTATGAACTTCAAGGCATATGTAGAAGGCAAAGAAGAAGTTCTTGTAATAGGTGGTGGAATCTTAGGACTTGAAGCAGCTTACTCTGCCCTACTTCTTGGCAAAAAAGTAACAGTTATAGAAAGCTTTGATTACCTACTATCTCGTCAACTAGATAAAGAATTGTCAGAAAAATTAGAAGAAGACCTAAATGAAATGGGAATCAAAACCTATACTGGTAAATTCACAGAAGAAATTCTAGTAGAAGATGGCAAAGTTCGTGGAATCAAACTATCTGATGGCCAAGAGATCCCAGCAGATGCAATAATGATTCAAGCAGGCGTAAGATCAAACATAGATTTAGCCAAAGCGTCAGGCCTTGAAGTAGACCGTGGCATAGTAGTTGATGACAACCTACAAAGCAAAAAAGAAAATGTATTTGCAGCAGGTGACTGTGCACAAATCGGAGATTTCACAATAGGCTTATGGACAAGCAGTCAAGAAATGGGAAGAATAGCTGGTCACAATATGACAGGATCTGATGAACACTACCAAAAACCAAAGCCATTCTCAACACTAATGATAGGAGATACAAAAATCTTCTCAGCAGGAATGAGCTCTGGTGAAGGAATCGAAGAAATCAAAGCAGAAAAAGACGGAAACATCTACAAACTATTCAAAAAAGAAAACCAATACGTAGGTGGAATCCTATGGGGAGACATCAAGTATCAAAACGATGTGAAAGATGTGGTTTTCTTTGGTAAAGAATTAGAAGAAACTAAATTAGCTGAAATTTTTAAATAAAAATTTAGAAAAATTTGCCAGGCAATAAGCCTGGTTTTTTGTTGATTATTTTTAGAAAATAATCGAAAATCTTATTTTATTTTAAGGAATTAATATCTTGTTTTTTTAATTGTTATTTAAGGTTGTATCGTTGCATTAAGGGGGAAAACCCAGGGGAGTTCCGATTCTCCCCAACCGGTTTTCCCCCTTATACCCCCTTTTCTGCTACCCCCTCGAAACGGCCACTCGCGTGG
>CABTWT010000071.1 GCA_902488555.1 uncultured Anaerococcus sp. | reverse complement strand
GTGACTGGAGTTCAGACGTGTGCTCTTCCGATCTTTGTACTTGGTAGACACATTTGCCTTGTCGTACATACTGTAGTAAAAATACCAGTCTTCTTTGGCAGTTTCCAAGAACCAATCTGTCAATTGCTTGTTATTTGAGTAAGAGTTGACATTTACGACAAATTTTTCATTTCTCTTGTCAAGATTTGCCTTAATTTGGTTCTTTACCCTAATATTTGTATTGTCCTTTGGGCCGTATTTACTCTTAAATTCGTATACTTCTTTTAAGATTTCCTCTGATTCGGCAAGTAGTCTTTCTAGCTTGACCCTAGTTTGTCCAGAAACAGTACGTGGGAAATTTTTTAGTAGATATTTTGCTGCCGCAACTTGATACTCTAATGGTGAAGGATCAAGATTTTCTGCTAGTTCTTCATTTGAGATAGCATAGGCAGGATTTATATTCATTGAACACCAGCCAAAAGCCATGGCCAAGGATAGGGATAAAGTTAAAAGCTTTCTTTTCATAAACGTCCTCACTAAATTGTTAATTTACATCATTATATTAAGTATACAATTTTTGTAGGATTTATAAAGGCCTGTAAATAAAAAAATCCCCATCAGGGGACTTTTCATGTTAAACTTATTATTTTTTAAGCTCGCTTAGAACTATTTCAGATTCTTTGATAAGTTCTTTTGATTCTTTTATCAATGTTTTTAACTTTTCAGCTACATTTTTTACTGTTTTTGGATAGTTCTTTAGCAAATTTTCTGCAACTTCGACTTGCATTTTATTTTTTTCAATTGAGTTTTCTAAGTCAATGATACGAGCTTTTCTGTTGCTTTCTTTTACAAAAGTATCAGCTGCATCTTTAAGATTAGAGCTAGCTTCCTTTATCTCAGCGTCTGTAGCGTCATTATTATTATAAACATTTAGTGCCTTTGCATAAGCTTTGCTTAGATTATCATATTCTTTCTGGTTGTATTCGCCTACATCAGATTTATAGATAAGGTCTTTGGCTGGATACATTTGAAGTTTTAGGTTGACTCTAAGTTTTCCAGTCTCTTCTAATGGATTTGTTGTATCCTCTATTTGATTTCTAGCTTCAAATACTTCTTGAGCTGCAGCTTTAAATTGTTCTTCTGTTGTAGACTCATTTCCTAATAATTCTTTTGCATAACCAATGCTTACTCTGTAGACAGTCTTTTCACCATCATTAGCATTTTTGTAGGCATCACTTTCTCTAAAAGTACTATCTTCTCTAACAAATCTCTTTACTGTGTTTTTATAAGTAGGCTCAGACTCTGAGGCATAGCTTACATTGTCTAAAGAATTGCTAGTAACACCTCCTAGAAAAGAAAATGTTACGACTAATGCTATAGGCAATACTTTTTTAATATTTTTCATATTTATCTCCTTTTATTATAAAGTTTTTAATAAAGCTTGTGCTTCTCTAACATAGGCATTTGACTCTTCAATCAACTTTAATAGTTGTGGTCTAACCCTTTGTATTGTTTTAGGATAATTTTTTAGAAGCGAGTTTACTACTTGTACTTGTAATTGGTTATAGCTTATTGCTTTTTCCAAATCTTTTTTAACTTTGATTTTTTGGGCTATACCTTCTGCTTCCTTATAGATAGCATCTACTGCATCATTAATCCTCTTTGTCGCTAGCCTTAAATCCTCATATGTGGCATCTTGACGTGATAGTTGTAGTTCCCCATCAGAAATGGCAGCTTCATATTCACTTTTTAGCCCTTGGCTAGCGTAGGAAAAGTAAACTTCTGAATTTACAATCTTTACAGAAGCATCTATTGCCTTTTGTAGTTCTGCTCTTTGGTTTTCTATGGTATTTACAGTTTCTTCTGCAGCATAGGATACGCTGTTAGCATTAAAGCTTGTGGCAGCTGGCACTAAGATAAGCGCCATAGCCAGACTTAGTATTTTGTTTTTTAATTTCACATTAAACTCCTATCTTAAGTTAATCTTAGGATTTTAGCCTTGAACATTTCCAACTTCATCAAGGAATTTTTGAGTTTCTTTTACCAAAGCATTAGATTCTTTTAGTAATTGTTCTAGCCTTGGTTTTACACTTTTGATAGTTTTTGGATATTCTTCTAGTAGAATACGTACGGCTGTAGCCTTAGCCCTGTGTTCTTCTAGAGATTTCTTAAGTTCAACTATGAGAGCCTTAAGCTCTTTATCCTTTTCGCTATCAACTTTAACTAGTGAATCCTTGGCAGCTTTTAGAGCTTCAAGACTTGCTTGATATTGTTCTTTTGTAGAGTTTGTAGAATTTGCTGTAGTTTGTGCTGCAACTAGGGCTTTTTTAAATACTAGGTAAGATTTCTCTGTATATGAAGCCTTATCAACTTTATAAGCTTCTTTGATTTCTGCTTTTAGAGTTTCTTTAACTTTGCTTGTACTTTCTAATTCCTCTATAGAAGCACGAGCATCTTTTAATGCTTTTAGTGCTTCGTTATATTCTGTTGTTGAAATATTTTCATACTTACTTAAAGCAGTTTTTGCCATTGATATAGCTTTTTCATAAGAATTTTGTTGGCTTTGGCTAGCATTTTTGTAGGCATTGCTTGCTTTGAAACTAGCATTTTCATAAAATAAATCTCTTAATTCTTTGGTATTCACCTCTGTACCAGATAGATTGTAATACTTTTCTAGTACTTCTGATAATTTGCCATTTATTGCATTTGTAGCTGTATCAAATTCACTATCTAAAACATAAGATTTAACATTCTCTGGACTATAATTTGCTATGGTTTTTTCTAGATCGGCAAGACTTCCATCAAATAAATATTTTTTATCATTATCTGTTTCATTGATATATTTAACTGAATTTTTAACTTTTTTTAGTTCAGCTAATCTTGCAAGGGCATCCTTATATGCTTTCTCATATTTATCTTTTGATGTCATTGCACTTGTTTGGCTTAGGCTTGTATCAGCTGCAAATGAACTTTTCACGCTTGGTGTGACTACTGATAAAGCAAGAGCTAGGGCAAGTGTAGGTTTTAAAAATTTATTTTTCATATTCTTCTCCTTTTTAATTAAGAGCTTATTATAATTTGCTAGCATTATACCTTTTACAAGCTTAAATGAAAAGCTTTTAGTATCTTATCAAATGCGTATATGCTTGTGGTATACGTGGTGGATCCACTTGTAATTTTTCTCCAGTCAAGGAGTAAATTAAATCAGCTGCTTGTAATTTTAGCTCGTGAGATTCTATCAAAAGGTTGACTAATTTTTCTTCTTTTCCTTTGATGGTTTTTGGATATTTTTCTAATATTTCTTCAACGGATTTTACACTTATGTCATTTCTATTAAAAGATTCTTTAAGTTCTGTTATATAAGCCGATTCTTTTTGAGTTTCTTTTTTGTCTTCATCTTTAGCTTTTGTGTCTTTATCTTCAGTTGGCAAAGCATCTTTCCCATTACTGTCAGATTTTTCAAGGCCAGTAAGCTCACTAATTTGATCCATTTGTTCATGGAGTTGATTTAATAGCTTAAGAGCCTCTGTCTCTGAGGCAAAAGAAGTAGATGGGCTTAACATTGCCAGAGATATGGCAAAAGCTCCCGCTAGCTTTACTGTATTTTTAAAGTTTTTCATAAATTTTCCGCTCCTTAAAATTATATAGATTTCTATTAAAATATTACCCAATATAGTAGCTTTGAAACTTAGAATGCAAAAAAGACCCCAACATTGGGGTCTGTCTCTATCTAGGCTATATCTATATCTTCTTTGTTAAGTGTTTCGATTTGAGCCTTAGTTTTTGCAGCTATTGGTCCATTTTTTGTCACTAGTACTTTTGAATTTACAATCTTATCCATAGCAGTTTTCACTTCTTCATTTGCGTATTCTTCCTTTGGATAATCTATTGTAAAGGATTTGGCGTTTGCTAGGTCGTCTTTGAAATATAATTTTAACTTTCTACTTGTCATCTAATCCTCCTTATAGTCTTTCTTCCTTGATAAGATAAGCTTCATGTTCATTTCCATTATTTAAGCTAGCAAAGGCTTGGGCAAAGTCTCTTAGTTGTTCACTTGTGGCTTCTTCATTAATCTTTGAAAATGTCTTTGATACTTTCCTATCAGTATTTTCAGCATCTGTTACTTTAAATCTGATTTGTAATTTCATTTCTTCCTCCTAATTTTTTTGTAAGTTGCCTTACACTTATATATAGAATATGAGAAAGAAAATTCCCGATTTATATAAGGAGTTTATTATGTTTAATAATAGAATAAGAGTCCGACTGTAATAAGATTTAGCTAAAATTATTTGCTCTTACGCTTATTTTTGTGTATTAGCCCAGCTTAATGTTTCCTTTATAGTTGCTTCTATGTCTTCTTCTTTTACCCTAAGTTCATCAAAAGCTACGTCTGTTGGTAGTCTAAATTCCATAGAGTTTGCCCTTAGCATATTCACTTGGCGAATGCCGTGTTCTACTCCCTTTTTATCTGTAAGATCTTGGTCTTCTTTGTAGGCTTCTTCCAACTCTTCAAAGCTCATCATTTGAAGTTTTGTTTTTTCTTCTTGTCCTAGTTCTTCTACAATCTTTTTGTAGAAATCTTCATATGAAATATATCCAGTTGCAAGTGGATATGTTCTCCTGTGTTGTCCATTTTCTAGGGCAGATATGGCCGCTTGGCCTACTTGCTTAGCTGTAACTGTAGCAGCTCCACCACTGGTTACAGGCATAAAGTCTTGGCCACGGAGCATATCAACAAACATTGACCATAGAGGAATTTTGCCTTCCATGGTTCCAAATATATATGGCAGTCTTAGAACTGATACATTCATTGATCCTTCACCCTCATACATAGCAAGCTTTTCTTGTAGAAGTCTTGTTTCTACATAAGGCTCCTTGTGGTAGTTATACTTTCGAAGCTCTGCATTATTTGCTCCAAACTCTGCTGTGTACGAACCAAATACAACAAAGTTTTTGACTCCCGCTTCCTTAGCAAGACGTGATAGTCTTTGAGTTGGCAAGACGTTTTTTTCGTAGAAAAACTTACGAGCAGGTTTTTCAGGTACTATCCTCTCGTCAACTCCACCTGCATAAACAAAGCCGTCACAATCTTTTAGCATAGCAATAATCTCTTGATCAGAAAGATTGAAGAAGTTTGTAATGATAAATTCAACCTTATCTTCTTCTTTAAATTTCAAATTCTCTGGTAGTTCTACTATATCGACTGTTTTTACGCTATAGCCTCTATTTACCGCTTCTTTTAAAGTATGGTAACCCAGAAACCCTGCTCCTCCAAGTATGAAAATCTTATTTAATTGCTCCATAAACCCTCCTAATTATTGTTAATATAATCATAGCTTATATTGTAATAAGCTTCCACAGCTTCTTGTTGAGTGCCCTTTTTTAGTTCTTCTACTGCTTCTTTGCCTTTTAAAATCTCAACTAGTCTCATAGCAAGATATACTGTGGTTGCTGCCCCTCTACTAGTTGTAATATTACCATCAGTAACTACGATTTGGTCATCAATATAGGCTCCGACATTATCAATATCTTCTTTCATAGTCGGAAATGATGTTGCTTTTTTATCTGCCAAAACTCCAGCACGGTTTAAAACTATAGGACCCGCACAGATTGCAGCTATTACTTTGTTCTTTTTATCAAATTCTTTGATAATATCAATTACACGATCGTCATCACGCAAGGTTTCGGCACCCTTTGTACCACCTGGTATATATAAACCTAGGTAATCATCTGAATTGATATCAGAAACGTGCTTATCGGCGTTTATTTTTATATTTGACTTTGTTCTAACCGTTAGATCATCCATAACAGAAACAGTATCGACATCAACACCAGCCCTGCGTAAGTAGTCTATGACTGTTAGTCCTTCCACATCTTCAAAACCATCAGCAAGAAACACAATAAATTTATCCATAGTTATCCTTTCCTTTGTTTCACATTCTTTTAGGATATATACCCCTTTTGAAATGAAGCTAAATACCCTGCCAAGAAACTTTATTATCCTAACAAATTTCTTAATCAATTGTATGCATTCACAATCGAGTAGGAGGCAAATGATTATTTCATCTACCGTCCTCTCACACCACCGTACGTACGGTTCCGTATACGGCGGTTCTACAGTTTAAT
>CABTWT010000070.1 GCA_902488555.1 uncultured Anaerococcus sp. | reverse complement strand
TCATGGTCTTTCCAAACTAATTCTTCCAAGTTTTCCATTTCTAAAATCTGTAAGAATTATATTGGCTGTACGAGTGTAATCAAAGTCTCCACCCTTTGTAACAGCTCCCCTTTTTCTAGCGATATCCTCGTAAATTTCCAAGGCTGGTTTTTCTACATCCACCCCATAACGATCTTGTAAATTTTCTGGATATTCTTCTTTCATTTTTTCCAAAAACTTAAGGGTAAGATCTTCTATATTTAGTATCTCATCTTTTATGGCGTGGGTGTATGATAGGTTTAAGCCTGTTTCTTCGTCAAATTTCGGCCACAAAACCCCCGGTGTATCCAATAATTCTATATTGGCATTTGTTTTAATCCATTGCTTGGTTTTCGTAACCCCTGGTCTATTACCTACATTGGCGCCCTTTCTTTTTGAAATATTATTTATGAAAGTTGACTTGCCAGCATTGGGAACCCCTACAATCATCATGCGAATTGTTTGATTTTCTATATTTTTTTCTTTGTGCTTGTCAAATTTTTCGCTCAAAGATTCTCTAGCTAAATCATAGATTTTTTTAGCATTTATATTTTCTTTGGAATTTAATCTAAGAGCAGAAATCCCCTTATTTTTATAGTCCTCAATCCACTTGCTAGTAATATCCTTATCTGCAAGGTCAGCCTTGTTCATTATAATTATCCTAGGCTTATCACCAATGATTTCATCAAGCATGGGATTCCTGCTTGAAGAAGGTATTCTTGCATCTATGATTTCAAGGACAATATCTACAAGTTTTAGATTATTTATGATATCTTCCTTGGTCTTTTTCATATGACCAGGATACCAGTTTATGTTCATTGCCATAATTTACCCCCTACATACTAGGTATATTATATCAAAATTTCCTCAATAAAAAAGCTGTATGAATCATACAGCCAGAAATTTTTAATAATTTGTTTTTTCTTTAACTTTAGTAGCCTTACCTTGACGAGATCTTAAGTAGTTTAGTTTAGCACGACGTACTTTACCATGTCTTGTTACTACTAATTTTTCAATTCTTGGTGAGTTGTATAAGAAAGTTCTTTCTACACCAACACCATAAGAAATTCTTCTTAGTGTGAATGCCTTGTTGATGCCACCTTCTTTGATTTTGATAACTGTTCCTTCAAAGTCTTGAAGTCTTGTTTTGTCACCTTCTTTGATCCTGTATGATATTCTAACTGTATCACCTACGTTAAAGTCATATTGATCTTCACGTAAGTTTTCTTGTTCAATTTTTTTAATTAAATCCATTTTCATTCTCCTCTCTTAGGAATTTTTCATATAAGTCTGGTCTAACTTTTTTTGTTTTTGCTATTGCAGATTTTCTGTTCCATTGTCTGATTTTCTTATGGTCGCCACTTGTAAGTTCATTTGGGACTATGTATCCATTAAACTCTCGTGGCTTTGTGTATTCATCTTGCTGCAATAATATATTGTAGTGAGAATCTGTCTTTAGTGATTCTTCCTTACCAACTACTCCATCTATAAATCTTGCCATTGAGTCTATTAGTACCATAGCAGGTATTTCGCCACCTGTTAGGACATAGTCTCCGATAGATATTTCGTAGTCGACATAGTGATTAGTTATCCTAGCATCTATACCTTCGTAGTGGCCACAAATGATTATAAGATCTTTAATATCTGCAAAGTCGATTGCTAATTTCTGATTTAATACTCTCCCAGCAGCTGACATATAGGCTACTTTGGAGTTTGGTTTTTTTACAGACATTAATGCATCATATAATGGTTTTGGCTTCATTAGCATGCCCGCTGCTCCACCATAAACCGTATCATCAACGTGGTTGTGTTTATCGTTTGAAAAATCTCTTATATTTACAAGTTCTAATTCTAATAAACCTTTTGATATAGCTTTACCTATTACTCCATAAGTTTTCAAAAACTCAAAACTTTCTGGAAATAGGGTAAGGATTGTTATTTTATTCATAGTCACTAAAATTTTCTATTTCTATAATATTCTTTTCAAAGTCAATATTTTTAGTTGTAGCATTTAAAGCTGGAAAATAAATTTCATCTTTATCTGTCTTTATAACATAAACATCATTGGGATATACACCTGTGATTACGTCTATGATATTGCCGACTTTTTGCCCATCATCGTAAACATCAAGACCTATTAGTTTATAAACGTAGTACTCACCTTCCCCTAGTTCACCTAGGTCAGCTTCATCTATGGTTATATCTTTGCCAACGAATTTTATTACATCATTAATGTCGTCATATTCTTCAAATTTTATAACCTTGAGTCCCTTTTGATCAAAGGACGATTCAATTGTTAGTTCTTCATCGTCGATAAGCACTTTTGCCCCGGTTTTAAATCTATTTTCATTATCACTAAGGCTTTTTATCTTAAGATTTCCTCTAATCCCATGAGTAGTTACAATCTCTGCTACACTTATCCTCATATTTTTATATTGACCTTAACATCTTCCTTTATAGCTGCTGATCTTGCTATAGTTCTGATAGAATTGATGATATTTCCTCTAACTCCTATAACACGACCCTTATCGCTATCTGCAACGTGGATAACTATATTTACTTCTCCATCGTTACGATTTTCTTCGATTTCGACAGCTTCTTTATCTTCTACTAGCTCTTTTACTATTGTTTCTACTAATTCTTTCATAATCTTATGCTAATACATCATTGTCATTGAATAGCTTTTCAACGATTGATGTTGGTTTTGCACCATTTTTAATCCATTGTTTTGCTTTTTCATTGTCTATTTTGAATTCTTTTGGTTCACTTATTGGATTGTAGTAACCAATTTCTTCGATAAATTTACCATCACGTGGACTTCTTGAATCTGCAACTACTACTCTGTAAAATGGTTTTTTCTTTTGTCCCATTCTTTTTAATCTAATTTTTACTGCCATTTTTCTTCCTTCCTTTTATAAAATTTGACCTATGATTACTTAGTTTCTACTAAAAAGGTAATTTAGGCATCCTAAATCCGCCTCTGCTCTTTTTGCCTTTTGGATTCATATTAGAAACTTGTTTCATCATTTTCTTAAGTTCTTTAAATTGTTTTAACAGCTTGTTTAGCTCTCTGACATCTACACCGGATCCTTTTGATATACGCTCTTTTCGCCTTTTGCCTATGATTTCTGGCTTTTCGCGCTCTTCTTTAGTCATAGAATTGATCAAAGCTTCTATTTTCACGAAACCTGTGTCATCTACATTTACTTGTTTGAGCATCTTATTGTTTACACCAGGAATCATTGCAAGTAAGTCTTCCAGAGGCCCCATATTTCTAATCTGATTTATCTGATCCATAAAATCATCTAGGGTAAATGTTTGATTTCTTAGCTTTTCTTCCAAAGCCTTGGCATTTTCCATATCGATTTGTGCTTCAGCTTTTTCGATCAAAGATAAGACATCACCCATACCTAGGATTCTATTTGCCATCCTATCTGGATAGAAGGCTTCTAGGTCTTCTAGTTTTTCTCCAACTCCGACAAATTTGATTGGCTTGCCTACTACTTGTCTGATTGATAGGGCTGCACCACCTCTAGCATCACCGTCAAGCTTGGTGAGTATAACACCGGTGATATCAAGGTAATCATCGAAAGTTTTTGCTACATTAACTGCCTCTTGGCCAGTCATAGCATCTACTACTAGAAGTATCTCATCAGGCTTTGTTACTTCCTTGATTTTTTTAAGTTCATCCATAAGATCAGTATCAATTTGCAAACGACCAGCTGTATCAAGGATTACTGTATCGTAATTGTTTGCCCTAGCATAATTTTTTGCTTCAAGGGCAATCTTTACTGGATCTTCTTTACCTTGTTCGAAAACAAAGGTATCTGCCTTTTTGCCGACAACTTTAAGTTGTTCTATAGCAGCAGGCCTATATATATCTAGGGCTGCTAGCATTGGATTTCTATTTTCGCCTTTAAGCTTATAAACAAGCTTACCTGAGTGAGTTGTTTTACCTGAACCTTGGAGTCCTACCATCATCACAACGTGTGGGGTAGAACCTTTTAAATCTAATCTAGAATTTTCTTTACCCATCAAATTGGTAAGTTCTTCATTTACAATCTTAACTACCATTTGACCAGGAGTAAGGGATGCCATTACATCTTCGCCAAGGGATCTTTCTTTGACGGTTTTTACAAAGTCTTTTACTACCTTGTAGTTAACGTCTGCTTCTAGAAGTGAAAGTCTAATCTCCCTCATAGCGTTGTCGATGTCTTTTTCTGTTAATTTTCCTTTTCCGGTAAGTTTTCCAAGACTTTCTTGGAGCCTATCGGCTAGGCCTTCAAACACCATATTATCACTCCCTAAATTCTCTCAATTGTCTTTGTTATTTTCTCAATTGCTTCTTTGTTTTTTGAATTTTCCATCAGCTCTCTTATACTCGTAAGAGCATCTTTGAGCTCCTCTTTTTTTTCTAGTAAAGAAAGCTCATCTTCAAACTCAAATAGCTTATCAACTGTCCTTGTCATCATGTCAGAAATTGCTTGTTTACTTTTATTGTTGTTTTCTGCAATCTCTTGCAAAGACAAGTCCTCGTTATAATAACAATTGATAACATCTCTTTGCTTTTCATTTAGTAGCGGTCCATATATGTCGTATAATTCAGCCACTTTAACAATTTTTTCCATAATCGGTCCTTACTTTTTATATTAAAATTTAATTTAATATAATTAGCCTGTCAAGATAATTTCTTGACCTGTATATTATACACTCCTATAAATATCATGTCAAGGTTTTTTCTTGACTTATTTAAGCCTTGATTTTTTAATACTTTACTTCAGTTTTTTTCACTAAAAAACTAGCAATATATTTACATACTGCTAGTTTTAATTTTACCATTATGGTAAGTTTTTGAATGGATTTAGTGATCTATCATTTTCTCCATTACTTTCTATTTGATTTTCTGGTTTAGCTTGTTTGTACTCATCTACATTTGATGAGTCTATTGAGAATGTAAAGTCAAGATCCATTGAGTTGCCATCTCTTAATACTGTAATAGTTGCCTTATCCCCTACCTTGTAGCTTAGTAAATTCTTTCTAAGTGAAAGCATATCAGTGACTTTGTTTCCGTCTATGGCCGTAATCAAATCACCCTTTTTGAGAGTTTCACTATCATCAAATACGCTTGTTACAAATACACCTTCTTTGCCTTCTAGGTCGCCTAGATTAACTTGAGGGTATTGTAAGAAGTAGTCTAATGATTGGCCAGTGATGCCTAGGTATACTGAGTGGTATTCTCCACTTTCTTTGATTTGCTCAATAATTGGTTTTACTAGATTTATTGGTATAGCAAATCCTATACCATCACTGTTACCAGCTTTTGCAGTATTGATTCCTATTTGCTCACCTTTTGAATTTAGTAGAGCTCCTCCAGAGTTGCCGGCATTTATAGCTGCATCTGTTTGCATTAGGCCATCCATTTGAGCACCTGTGTTAAAACTTACACTTCTGTTTAGACCAGATATGATACCTGATGTTACTGTTGATTGGAGTTGCAAGCCTAGTGGATTACCTATAGCAACCACCCTATCGCCTACTCCCATCTTATCACTATCACCTAGTTCCATTACTGGTAGATTATCCTTTTTAACTTTTACTATAGCTAGGTCGAGTGTAGCATCATTCCATACGAGGTCAGCTTCTGCTGTAGATCCATCGCTAAAGAGTACATTTATTTCACTTACATCCCCATCACTTACTACGTGTGAGTTTGTCACTATATAACCATCTGAACTTACAATAGAACCAGATCCTATACCTTCAGCATAACCTGATTGTGGTCCCCAGAAAGTTTGTTCTACAACTTTAGATACAGTAGTAATTCCTACTACACTATCTATGGACTTTTTTACAACTACTGATTCCATTGATGGATCATCAGATATTTCTATTTTTTGTTTATTAGCTTTTGTATCAATCTCTTGTTTTTCTTCTACTTTATTACTAGCTACATCCGTATCTTGATTGTTGGATTTTACTGATATTGTCGTGGTTAATACATACACTAGTAAACCGCCTACTATTGCTCCAAGCAAGGCACTTACAAATGATGGAAGGCCTTTCTTTCTCTTATCTTCTCTATTTGCCATAACTTTTCCTTTCTTTTGTAGTTTACAATTCGTGTTTATGCTTAT
>CABTWT010000069.1 GCA_902488555.1 uncultured Anaerococcus sp. | reverse complement strand
AAAATTCCAAATATACCGATGGCTATAGGGTTTCTTGGAGCTTTTTGTCCAGCCTTTGATTCATATCTAAAGGACATAGGGGTAAAGTTTCTCATCTTAATAGTTTGAGCTACTAGTAATAGAATGAAAATTCCCAGAAAGATTAATGCAGTGAGAAGTAGTGGTTCTAGTATTGGTAGGACTCCACTATCCAAAACATTCAATTTCAAATTCATTAATCTTATAAATCCAGCAAAAACCAATTTGTATATGACAGCTGAAATAAGTGTTCCTATAAGAATTGATCTTAAGTATAAACTTACTAGTTCATAAATATAAATCTTAATTAAATGCTTTTTTTCCATACCCAAGGTTAAGTAAAGGGCAGATTCCTCAGCCTTGTTTTTTTGGATAAATTTGTAATTAGTAAGCAAAGTAATAAGGGCAAAGATCGACAAAATTATAGATCCTAAATTCATAAGGGTAATAATTGTAGTTGATCCAAAAAAGTTTGTCATCAATGGATCACCACTAATGGATATGCATATATTGATTAAAACTATGAAAAACACTGCAGTTCCAACAAAGGGATAGTAAAGTCTCTTGTGTCTTCTTATCCCATCTATTGCTAGTCTGTGATATAGGGAATTCATCTTATATCACCTCTTTGGAGCATTTGCATAGTGTTAGCAATTTTTTGACCCATCTCATAGTCAGAAAAACCAGAGTTATAAAGCTCATGGAAAATCTTGCCGTCTTTGATAAACAAAACTCTCCTTGCTCCTGACGCTGCTTGGATGGAATGGGTTACCATTATTACAGTTTGACCCTTCTTGTTTAACTCTTTGAAAACTTCCATCAATTCCCTAGAAGAGTTAGAATCCAAGGCACCTGTTGGCTCGTCTGCTAGGAGCAATTTTGGATTGGTAATAAGAGCTCTTGCTACAGCACATCTTTGCTTTTGTCCACCAGAAACTTCATAAGGATATTTGTTTAACAATTCATATATCCTTAGAGGCTTTGCCACTTCTAGAAGCTTCTCATCAAAGGTTTTGGGGTCATCTTCTGCAAGTATCAGAGGCAAAAGGATATTCTCTTTTAAAGTAAGAGTATCGAGTAAGTTAAAATCTTGGAAGACAAAGCCTAAGTGGTCACGTCTAAATTTTGAAATCTCAGAATCACTTATGGTCGATAGATCCTTGTCTTCTAGTATTATTTTCCCTTTGCTAGGCTTATCTAATAGAGCTAATAGGTTAAGCAAGGTAGTTTTCCCTGAACCGGACTCACCCATGATTGCAATATATTCGCCCTCTTCTACTGAAAAGTTCACATTGTTTAGGGCGTGAACTTGGTTGGTTGATAGTCTTGATTTGTATATTTTTTCTAAATTTGATACTTTTAATAACATATTTTCACTTTCCTTTCTTATCTTTTCTCTATATTACAACAGAAAAAAGAAAAAATCCTTGCATTAAAATAACACTTCTAAGCTTAATGTGACAATATGTTAGTTTAGGGCATTTTTTAGATCAAATATAACCTTTGTTCCCTCTCCTAGCTTTGATTCTATAGATACATCTATAGACAAATTTTCACAAGCACTTTTTACCAAACTTAGGCCGATACCTGTAGATTTCTTGTAAATTCTGCCATTATAACCTGTGTATGACTTGTCAAAAACCCTAGGCAGGTCTTCCTCTCTGATTCCTATGCCCGTATCTTCTATGATAAGTTTCTGACCCTCCATATAAAATGAAATTGTCCCAGCTTGGGTGTACTTGTTTGAGTTTGACAAAATCTGATCTAAGATAAAGGCAAACCATTTTTTATCCGTTGTAAGCATAAGACCTGTTGGCTTAAAGTCTACCTTGTTTTTCTTTCTTATGAAGACTTTAGAATATTTTTTGATAGATGAACTTATAAGCTCATCCAAATAAGCTTCTTCAAAGACAAAGTCTGTGGAAAGGGACTCAAGTCGGGTGTAGGATAGGAGAGTTTCTATATATTCTTCTATGGCAAAAAGCTCAGCCTTTGCTGCATGATCATCTATTGGGTGGTCATTTAGTATCAAGTCCAAGGAAAAAAGCGGAGTTTTGATTTGATGAGCCCACATACTTACATATTCCTTGAAAACTCTCATCTTATCTTCGAAAGAATTTTCCATGTCCTTATTTTTCTCATAGATAGTCATGATGTTGTCATAAATTTTGCTTTCTTCTATTAAAAAGTTTGGTTTAGATGAAAAGTCGTTGGTCCACATAGTAATTTCCTTATAGGCTTTCTTAAATTTTATATAAGAAATTACAAGACTTAATACAAAGAAAAATGTGGCTAGTAGCAAGATATAATAAATATAATTTCTATCTATACCAAAGGATATGCTAAAGATCATTAGGACAAAAAAGATTATGAAAATCACCAGGCTATGGGCCTTAATTCTAATAAATTTAGATATCTCTTTCAATGTAATAACCCACCTTTTTCTTTGTCTTTATCAAATCGCTAAGGCCTATATCTTCCAGTTTTTTCCTAAGTCTCATTATATTGACAGTCAAAGTATTATCGTCAATAAATTCGTCTGTTTGCCAGATCTTATCCATTATTTCTTCCCTCTTGTAGACTTTTTCTGGATATTCGAACATCATCTCAAGAATCAAATATTCATTTTTTGATAGGGACAAATCCTTGCCAGCAAAAGTTAATACCATCCTATTTCTGTCTATTTCTATATCTTTATAGGAAAGCTTGCTAACAGTTTCCCTGTATTGGTAGGAGCGTCTCAAAACTGCCTTTATCTTTGCAAGGAGCAAATCCAAGTCAAAGGGCTTAGTTATGTAATCATCTGCTCCCATATTCATAGCCATAATCTTGTTTAGATTTTCATCTGCAGAAGAAATGAAAATTATTGGCACATTTGATGAAGATCTGATTTTCTCACACCAATAATAGCCATTAAAAAATGGAAGGGACACATCTAGTAAGACCAAGTCCGGATTGATATCTAGGAAATTTTCGTACACAGAAGAAAAATCATCTGGCGAAAATACTTCATAAGACCATGATTTCAAAAATTTCCCCAAAGACTTTAATATAACTTCGTCATCTTCAACTATATAAATTTTAACCATAAAAACCTACTTTCTACTATAATTATAAGGCAAAATCGGCAAAATAAAACCGCCAGGAAGGCGGTGTATTTTATCTTTCTTTTATTTTTTCTTTTATCTCAGAGATATCATAGCCCTTATCTTCCAAGTCACGGATTAGATTTGGAAAGGCCTTTAGTATTCTTCTCTCACTCTTCTTTTCAAAAATCGCTTTAAATTCGGCACTTCTTTGGTCAAACTCTTTGCGTCTTTCGCTTGTTTTTTCTGCTGTTTCTATGCCCCTATCAGCAATTTTTTCACCAATTTCGCTAGTAAGCTCACCAAGTTTTTCTGATGATTTTTCTATTTGCTTAAATTTCTTGTTAATTCCTATAATTGTGTTAAAACTTGCTATTGTGTCTATGGCAAATAGGATTGCAACTACTATATTTACACCAAGCACTAGCTTGTAAGGCATAGCAAAGACCATAGATTTAATCATTGGGTGAATGGCTTCGTAGAGGATAAAACATAGGGCTCCCCATAGTAAGGAATACTCCGCACAAATATGGCCACCAATGTTAAATTTCTTGTCCGAATAGTCCCACCATTTCTTATGAAATATCTTTTCTAGGATAAATCCTGTTATCAATTCTATAATTGATGCAATTATCATTGAAGCGAAAAAGAGAAATATTTTATTCTCCGTATCGACCATGTTTAGGAGCAAAATTATAGAAACGGCAGCAAAACCATAGATTGGACACCAGGGACCATTCAAAACCCCACAGTTGATGTATTTGCCAGCCCTGATTCCATTGTAGGAGACTTCCAAGATCCATCCTACTATAGCGTAGATGAAAAAATATATTATATAAACTTTTGTCATATGCCCACCTCAAAATCATTTCTGCCTTTTCTTTTTGATGATATCAATCCTTGCCCATTTCTCTTCCAGATCCTCTGATAGGTTAGGGAAAGCACGCAGGATTCTCTTTTCTCCAAATTTGTCAAAAAACTCTTTAAATTCAGCACTTCTTTGGTCAAATTCTTTTCCTATCTTAGAATTTTCAAGTTCCTTTTTCCTATCTAAGGCCTCAAAGGTCCTATCAGCAACTTTTTGGCCAATACCATCTGAGACTTTTCTTATGTCCTTTGATTGGTCTTCAATTAGCTTAAATTTCTCGCTTAGGCCCATCAAGGTAATAATAGTTGCAATTAAATCCACTACAAATATTAGTCCCATTATGATATTTATGGTTATTATAACTTTTATTGGTAAAAGATTGATTGCTTTTCTTATCATAGGATGGATAGCTTCATAGAGTATATAGCAAACTGCTCCCCAGATTAGGGAGAACTCAGCACATATATAACCACCAAGGTTAAACTTATTAGACCTGTAGTCCCGCCATCGCTTATGAAATATTTTTTCCAAGATATAACCTGTGATTAATTCTAAGATACTTGCCACAAGCGCCGACATAAAAAATATATACAATTTGTTAGAATTGCCCAAATCCCCCAATATTAAAACAACAGCCAAAGCCCCAAATCCATAGATTGGACAATAAGGACCGTTTAGAAAGCCCCTATTAATAAATTTGCCCTGACTTATTACATGGAAAGAAACTTCCAAGATCCATCCAATTACTGCATAAATAAAAAAATAACTTATGTAATATTGCATGATTATTCCTTAAAAAATAAGCTTCCAAGAAAAATATCTCAGAAGCTCTTTTACAAAATTTATTTTATTCCTTCGACAACTTTCACAGATTCCTCTTTTTCAAGAGTAGATCTAGTGTAAATCTCATTTTGGCCATTTTTTATAAAAATGTAGTTAAATGATCCATCATCCCAGTATTTTCCAGTGTTTTCACCAATGGTGATATCTTCTGCATCTTCAGGGACATTTACTAAGCCTGCCATTCTCTCCTCGTTATTTGAGATTTGAACGGTGATTTTTTGGGCTGGATTTTTTGGAGCACCGTATTCTACAGTAAGCAAATCATTTTTTTCATCTTTGAAGTTTTCACCAAAACCTTCTGGTAGGTATGAAAATTCTAGGTCATAGATGCCTTTTTCTCCAGAATCCTTATTGTCAATCTCATTTGCTGGATCTGGCTCTACGGCTAGGTCTTCATCTTCCTTAGCTTCTTTTACTTCTTCACTTGCCTCTTGAGCTGGTTTTTCTTCTGTGGTTTCTGCCTTATTGCCACAAGCAACTAAGGGTGTTGCTAAAGCTAAAATTAGTGCTAGTTTTAAATATCTCGTATTCTTCATCTTATCTCCTTAAAATATTACAATGTTAATTATACTACAATACTTAAGAAAATAAAAAATTATTTGTTATTATTCTTTGCAATCTTCTTAAGATGTGCCTTTGCCTTATCCAAAAACTCTTCCATAACCTTTATCCTTGCGTATGGCTTGTCGTTTCCCTCAACTATTATCCAAGGTGCAAAATCAAAATCAGTACGGTAGAGCATCTCATCCATAGCTTCTATATATTGGCCCCACTTGTTGCGATTGCGCCAATCTTCATCTGTTATCTTATAATTTTTGTCTGGATTGTTTACCCTATCCATAAATCTTTGGTATTGCTCATCCTTATCTATAACTACAAAAAATTTCATTACCAAAGTTCCGTGATTAGCAATCTCTTTTTCGAATTCCTTGATCTCATCGTAGGACCTTGACCATTGTCTGGTAGTAGCAAATCCTTCAACTCTTTCTACCATAACCCTGCCATACCAAGACCTAGAGAAAATTCCTACATAGCCATCTTCAGGAAGTTTATCATAAAATCTCCACAAATAATGGTGGTCAAGCTCTTCCTTGCTTGGGGCTGAAATCGCATGGACTGTGTATAATCTTGGGTCTACTTTTTTGACAAGTCTTTCTATAGCCCCATCTTTGCCTGCTGCATCCACCCCTTCAAAGACAAGAACTGTGGAAATCCCCGCTTCATAAAGCTCAAATATTACATCTCTAACTTCTTTTTGGAGCTTATCCTTTTTCTCTTTATATCCATCTTTAGATATACTCTTATCTAGGTCCAATTTTTCAATAATCGAGTTTTGATCTTCGATAAATCTCTCAGTGTTTTCATCATCTCTTTT
>CABTWT010000068.1 GCA_902488555.1 uncultured Anaerococcus sp. | reverse complement strand
TGCGAGTGACTGGAGTTCAGACGTGTGCTCTTCCGATCTTTCTCCCCTTACCTAGTAGGATTCTCCTTATTAATATCAATCCTAATAATTATTGTAGATAACAAACTTTCAAGATATACTCAAGAATTTGACCAATCAATAGTTGATGTCAACAGGCGATTTTCCTACTATTTCTCCCTTATGGGCGGACCATCTTTTCAAAAAGAAATTAGGGTTTATGATATGGGCGATTTGATTCAAGCTAAAACCGGTATTTACTTAGACCGTATGATGAAAAGATTTAATGATAAATTTTCTTACGAAGCAAACGCCAATGCGGTAAAAATCTTGTTAGAATCCATCATAAGACTGGTATCCTATTCTTATGTAGCAATGAGAACCCTATCAGCTGCCTATGGTCCGCAGATATCATTTGGAGAATTTTCTGTAATAATAGGAGCAAATGAAAACTTTATGAAATCCTTCCAAACAATGTTTGCTGAAACAGCTGATTTCCTAATTAACCTTAAAAATCTAGAGCCCCTATACGAATTTATGAATCTTGAAGTAGACCCAGAAGAAAAACTAAAAGAAGTCAGCGACTTTGAAAGCCTAGAATTTAAAAATGTGTCCTTTGCCTATGCAAATAGCGATAGATTAATACTTGATGACATATCTTTTAAGATCAATAAAGGAGATAAGATATCAATAGTTGGAGTCAACAATGCCGGAAAGACAACTATAGTTAAACTCATTTTAAGGTTTTTCGATGTTAATAAGGGCGAGATTTTGTACAATGGCAGAAATATTAATGAATATCAAAAAGAATCCTTGTACAAAAAAATCTCAGCAGTCCTCCAAGATTTTTCCATTATGCCCTTTAGCATAAAAGAAAATATCATTGGAACAAAAGACTACGATGATGAAAAAATTGATCAAATCTTAAATGAACTCGAATTAAAGGAAAGAGTCGATAGTTTAGATAAGGGCCTTGATACCTATCTAAACAAGGATATCTTCGAAGATTCAACAGACTTCTCCCTTGGCCAAAAGCAAAAACTAGCTATCGCCCGTTGCCTATACCAAAACCCTGACCTTATAATACTAGATGAACCGACAGCAAGCCTAGACCCATTGGCAGAAGCCAAAATCTATGAAAACTTTAACCAAATGACCACTGGCAAAACTGCAATCTTCATCTCCCACAGGATGAGCTCATCAAGATTTACCGACAAAATTCTCCTCCTAGACGAGGGCAAAGTCAAAGCTTTTGATAGCCACAACAATCTCATGAAATACGACAATATCTACTCAAGATTATATAAGTCCCAGGCTAAGTACTACACAAGCTAAAAATCAACTCCTATTTCGACATTTGCTTGTCCAATAGGAGTTTTTTTGAAAAATTTATTGCCAATACTTTTTATCTGAAGTATATTAATGCTAAATAAAACTTACAAGAAAGCCCAGTAGTAACTTTTGTTATGAATTACAACTTTCTTTTGTTTAAGGCCTGCCTTGGGTCTGTCAAGGCTTAGAGTATAAAAAGAGGTGGTACCGCAGATATCTGCCCTCTTATGCTCTTTTTTTGTGCTTATTTTAGGAGGAATATATGAAATTTACTTACGAAAAAGAATATGACAATGTTTTTGATGAGCTCGTGGACCGTGGTTACTACGAGCAAGCTACTGATGAAGCTGAACTTAAGGAAAAACTTAAAAATGAATCTATGACCTTCTACTGTGGTTTTGATGCTACAGCTGATTCTCTTACAGTAGGTCACCTTATCCAAATTATGGTTATGATTCGTATGCAAAATTACGGTCACAAGCCAATTGCCCTACTTGGTGGAGGTACAACCCTAATCGGTGACCCATCTGGTCGTTCTGATATGAGAAAGGTTATGACAGAAGAAACTATTGACCATAACGCCAATAGCTTCTACCAACAGTTCCAAAGATTTTTAGAATTTGGTGATGATGCAGCTACTGTTGTTAACAACAAAGACTGGCTTACAGAACTTAAATTCTTGGAATTTCTAAGAGATGTGGGAAATGAATTTTTAGTTAATGAAATGATCAAAAAAGATGCCTATAAGAATCGTATGGCAGCTGGTGGATTGACTTTCTTTGAATTTTCCTACATGCTTTTACAATCCTATGACTTCTTAGAGCTATACCGCCGCCACGATTGTACCCTTGAAATCGGTGGATCTGACCAATGGTCAAACATAATCGGTGGTGTAGACCTCGTTCGCAAAAAAGAAGAAGCCAAGGCTTATGGTATGACTTTCTCACTTCTTACAACAGCTGATGGAGTGAAGATGGGTAAAAGCCAAAAGGGTGCTGTATGGTTAGATGGCGAAAAGACAAGTCCATATGAACTTTTCCAATATATGAGAAATGTGGACGATAGAGATGTAGAAAAGTTCTTGTTGCAATTGACCTTCCTTCCAACAGAAGAATGTAGAAAACTAGGATCTAAGACAGATGCAGCTGATATCAACCATGCCAAAGAAGTCCTAGCCTTTGAAGTAACCAAGCTAATCCATGGCGAAGAAGCTGCAAAAGAAGCCCTAGATGCTGCAAAAGCACTATTTGCTGGAAAAGGTAACGAAGATGCCATGCCAACAACAGAAATTTCTAAAGAAGACTTGCCAATCGGCCTATTACAACTTATGACAAATGTTGGATTAACAGGCTCTAACGGAGAAGCAAGAAGACTAGTAAAACAAGGCGGAGTTTCAGTTAATGATGAAAAAATAAATGACCCAAGCTTTGAAATAAGTGAAGATTTATTCGAAGATAACAAAATTATAATCAAAAAAGGAAAGAAAAACTTCCACAGAATACTTTTAGGATAATACAAAAAACACTTCCATTACATTTTGGAAGTGTTTTTCTTTATCTTTTTATAATTCTTGCTGGAGCCCCTACTGCTGTTGAATTTTCTGGTATATCTTCTAGAACTACAGCGTTGGCGCCTATTTTGGCATTATCTCCAACTTTTATATCTCCTAGGATTACTGCCCCTGCTCCAAGCATTACATTGTTTCCCACACTAGGGTGTCTCTTGCCCTTTTTGTTTGCAACAGCGCCAAGGGTTACCCCATGATACATAAGGCAATCGTCCCCTACTTCAGCTGTCTCACCTATGACCACTCCAACTCCATGGTCTATATAGCATCTCCTGCCAATATTTGCTCCAGGATGGATCTCGATTCCTGTTTCCATCCTAGACTTAAATGCTAGCTCATTGGCTTCATAAAATTTCCCTTTTTCCCAAAGTTCATGGGCCCTATAGTGGGATAGGAGAGCCTTTACTCCAGGGGAATAGAGTACGGCTTCTTCTTTACTTCTCAAAGCAGGATCTTTTTCTAGAGCAGATACTAAAAGTTCCTCTTTATAATCTTCATAACTAATCATTTACTGGATATAATTCTGTAGATAAATATCTTTCGCCAGTATCTGGAAGTACAGTTACGACAGTTTTTCCTTCGCCAAGTTTGTCGGCAATTTCGATTGCTCCACATACATTGGCTCCTGATGATATACCTACTGCTAGGGCTTCATCTTTTGCAAGTTGCCTACTCATTTTGATAGCATCGTCACTTGCTACACTTACTATGTCGTCAACGACATCAAAGTCTAGGTTTTTAGGGATGAAGTTACCACCTATACCTTGGATTTTGTGGCCTGCTGCCTTACCACCTGATAATAGTGGACTTTCCGCTGGTTGGATAGCGTAAACTTTGATATTAGAATCTTTTTCTTTTAATCTTTTTCCAACACCTGTTACTGTTCCACCTGTACCAACTCCTGCAATAAAGGCATCTGGAGTGATTTCTGCTAGGATTTCTGGGCCAGTTGTTTCATAGTGAGCCTTTACATTGGCTGGATTAGAAAATTGGTCTGGGAAGAAGTATCCTTCTTTTTCTGCTAATTCTTTTGCCTTATCTACTGAACCTTGGAGAGCATTTTCTGTGGTTCTGATTACTTCTGCACCATAGGCTTTAGCCAATTGTTCACGTTCCTTACTCATTGATGCTGGCATAGTTAGTATAAGCTTGTAGCCTTTTGCTGCAGCTAGGGCTGCTAGGGCTACACCAGTGTTACCACTTGTTGGTTCCACTATTGTGTCACCTGGCTTGATCTTGCCTGCTTTTTCAGCTTCTTCGATCATATATAGGGCTATCCTATCTTTGATAGATCCTGCAAGGTTGTTTTTTTCTACCTTAACATAAATGTCTGCTCTTCCTTCTTTTTCTAGAGAAGTTAGCTTGAGTAACGGTGTATTTCCTATTAATTCTTTTGAATTATTTTTAATTGTCATACATTCTCCTTTTATATAAATACGTTTATTAAAATAAACATAAAATTAACGTGCTTTCTTGTACATATTATTATAACCATGGATTATGATAATTCAAGTTATATTTTGCCAATATGAGGTTAATACTCTTAAACAATGAATATACACTAAGGATTCACTCCAAAGTTTCACACTTTGTCATAAATATTTTAATAAAATAAAAAATAGCAAGGCAGAATGAATATTTTATCAATCTACTTGCTATTTTATAGTGTAATAACTTTTGTACATATAGATATATTCCTATCAAGCTTATATTGTTTAGGAGACTTTGCATGAATTTGATAGGAATTTAATTTTTATTTACTATTTTTTTCTACTAGTTCTAGTACCTTTGTACTATCTCTTATTGCACAAAGATATCCTAGCCTTGCTTGATTATACAAAGTAAAGATTTTACATTTTGCATCCTTATCTTTATATACTTTCCAGTAACCACTGCAAAGATAATTTTTACCTTGGTTTTCTATAAATCCCATCACATCTTCATAAGGATAACCAAGTAATAATCCAATTTCATGAGGAAAATCCTTTTGGCATAATCTATCTTTAAGGCAATCTGTACAGATATCAATGCTATTAGTATCGTATCCACAAGATTTCAAAAAATATTTAGTATCATTAGTATTAATGAATTTTTTTAGCAGATCTTCTCTAAAGCAAAATATGGACGAAGTTCTTTCTCTCGTGGATAAGATCTTAAAATATATGCCATATTTGTTGAAATCCTTATTCCATATCCTTACCAAACTATCAACGTCATATTTATAATTTGATAAGGAAAATAAATTAGATGGTTTGATTCTTTCAAAAACCGGGCTACAGTATAGGGCTAATAATTCATCACCCATATCTATAGCATAGCGATTAAACTGTCAGCTAAATCATAGCAAGCGTTAATATCTTCTTCACCAGGCTCTCCGTAAGCTGTTAGGCCATTAGCTGCTAAGTTTATATCATGATCTTCACATCTTTCTTGCCAATCTATCATCCACTGACCATCATTCCATTCATATGAACCAAAGATAACAGTAGCTTTGTTAGCTAAACTATCTTCTACTGATTCAAACATCGGTTCAAATTCGCCTTCTTCTAGCTCTTCATTACCCATAGCTGGACAACCAAAGGCAAAGGCATTGTACTTATCCGCATCAGCACTTGTAAAAACACCTGCTTGAATCAAATCTGCATCGACTTCTTTTTCTTTTAATCTGGAATATATAGCTTCTGCCATCTTTTCTGTATTACCTGTTCCAGACCAATATATTATAGCTACTTTTGACATATTACTTCTCCTTATATAATGTATTTTTTTATAATGTATCGTATAACGATAATCATTATCAATAGTTATGCAAAATTTTTTGAAAGCCTCTAGTTTATCCAAAGACTTTCAAAAAATTATTACCGTTTAAATATTAGTATAAACTATTTCTTAGAATTTATTTTTATTGAAACCTTTTTTGGGATTGTGACCTGGACAATCCTTGCAGCCTTCATTTGCGTCATTTTTTATAAATCTAGTATATACAATATATGCACACACTATAAAAATCATAATTAAAAGAATCCATGATTGTAGATTCATATTTACCTCCTCGTATATTATAGTTGTAGTAATAAATACTACATTTTGTTCTAAATCCCACTTTCTTATGGGATAATAAATGTATAGATAGAGGTCGTAGTTAACCTCCTTGAAGCTTAGTCTTCCCAATTTAGGGTTACGCCTCTTCTTTACGTCTTTATCAGTATGAGCTGGATAGCACATTTCGTTGCTGTATGTCTAACGAGGTTTGATTGTCGTAAAGTTCTTGAGGGTTCTTTCTCTATCTAAATTTATATTAAAGCTAGGTGATTTTATGTTTTACATTGGTGTTGATATT
>CABTWT010000067.1 GCA_902488555.1 uncultured Anaerococcus sp. | reverse complement strand
CTGTTACAAAGGGTGGATACTTTGACTACACACGTACAGCCAATATAATCCTCACCGATTTTAGAAATGGAAAACTTGGGAGAATTAGTTTGGAAAGACCATGAGATATTCAGACTATAACGAAAAGATCAAAAAAGAAATCTATGAAAAATATGATTTAATTGCAGGCATTGATGAAGTAGGCAGAGGTCCTCTAGCAGGACCTGTTGTGACCTGTTCTGTTATTATGAAAAAGGATTCTCATATTGAAGGTGTTACAGATTCCAAAAAACTTAGCAGAAAAAAGATGCTAAGTCTTAGAAAAAAAATCTTAGAAGATGCCATAGAAATCTCCTACGGCTATGCCAACAACATGCTGATTGATGAGATAAACATCAGACAAGCAACCCTTCTTGCAATGAAAAATGCAGTAGAATCCTTGGAAAACAAACCCGATATACTGCTTATAGACGCAGAAAGGATAGATACAAAAATTCCTCAGCTAAATATTGTAAAGGGTGACCTCAATGAATACGCAATCTCCTGTGCATCAATACTCGCCAAAATTAGAAGAGATGATATTATGATTAATTTCTCAAAAATCTACCCATATTATTCTTTTCAAACTAATGTAGGTTATGGAACAAAAAAGCACTATGAGGGCCTTGAAAAGTATGGCCCAACACCTATTCATAGGAAAAGCTTTTTGAGGAAATTCTACCAAAGACAGGAAAGTTTTCTATGAATGAGAAAAGAAGAACAGGTGATTTTGGCGAAGACTTAGCTGTAAGATATATGACTGACAAGGGTTATGAAATTCTTTGCCGTAACTATTTAAAACCCTATGGTGAGATTGATATAATTGCCCTAAAGTATGAGATAATATGTTTTGTTGAAGTCAAAACTCGTAAGTCATCTCAATTTTCCTACCCTAGAGAGGCTGTCAACTACCACAAACAACAAAGGATTATCAAGGCTAGCCAGATGTATATGATGGAAAATAATATCAATAATTATTTGATGAGATTTGATGTTGTGGAAGTTTTAACTGAAAGTAGAAAGATAAACTATATAGAAAATGCATTCTAAATATACCGATAGAGAAATTATTTTATATTTAAATTACATATACTTGGACAACAGGCTTATTCATATAATCTATGAAAGAGTAGGCTTTAAGGATTTATTTGAAAGATCAAGAATTGACTTAGATTTTATTCCTGACACTTCCTATGAGAAAATTGTATCTAATAAAAATTTGGAAAGTTTCAAGTCTTATAATGAAAAAGTTCAAAGATATGGCTATACATATGTGACTTTTCTTGATGATGACTATCCAATCAATTTAAGATACATAGATGATAGACCAACCTTGCTTTTTTATAAGGGAAGGCTGGATAGGGAAAAAGACAAGAATTCCATTGCCTTTGTAGGTGCCAGAAAGTGTACAGATTATGGCAAATGGGCCTGCAAAAATCTTAGCCAAGACATAAGTAGGGCAGGAATTACAACTGTTTCTGGTCTTGCCTATGGCATAGATGCTATGTGTCACAAGTCGACTTTAGAAGTAGCCGGTAGGTCTATAGGAGTGATAGGTTGTGGTATTGATAAAATTTACCCCAAACAGAATAGGAAATTGTACCAGGCCTTAGAAGAAGATGGACTGATTTTATCAGAATTCCCCCTAGAAACTGAACCAAGATCCTACAATTTCCCAAGAAGGAACAGGATAATCTCTGGCATATCTCTTGCTACCGTTGTCATAGAAGCTAAAGAAAAATCAGGTACTATGATTACTACAAGGTGTGCTCTTGACCAAGGCAAGGAAGTATTTGCAGTTCCTGGAAATATTAATTCTATATACTCTAGAGGTACCAATAAACTTATCCAAGAAGGGTCCAAGCTTATAACTTGTGCTGATGATATCTTAGAAGAATTGGATTATCTATTGGAATATTCCAATATTAAAAATGAAATAGATTACTCTAGCCTTGAAAAAGATGAACTAGATATAGTAAAGTATATCGAGGAAAATCCAAATTCCTCAGCAGATATATTATCAGCTGAACTTAAGATTAAGATTGATGAAATAAATTATCTTTTAACATCACTTGAGTTGAGAGATTTTATTGAAAATATAGGAAATAATGAATTCACAGCAAAGAGGTGAAATTTTGGCAAAAAATTTAGTAATAGTAGAATCCCCAACCAAAGCAAAATCTATAGCAAAGATGCTTGGTAGTAATTACAAGGTAAAGGCTACCGTAGGCCACTTGAGAGATTTACCAAAGTCAAAATTCGGTGTTGATATAGAAAATAACTTTGAACCAGAATATATCAAGGTTAGGGGACGAGCAAAAACTATAAATGAACTCATAAAAGAAGCAGGGAAGGCAGACAAAGTTTATCTGGCAACTGACCCGGATAGGGAAGGTGAAGCTATAAGCTGGCATTTGGAATATCTTTTGGGCCTAGATCCAAAGGAAAAAAATCGTGTAGAGTTTCACGAGATTACCAAAGAAAATGTAAAAAATGCTATAAAAAGTCCAAGGCAAATCGACCAAAATTTGGTAGATGCCCAACAAGCTAGACGTGTAATGGATAGGATAGTGGGCTATGAGATAAGCCCAATCCTTTGGAAGAGAGTTAAATCAGGGCTTTCTGCAGGACGTGTCCAATCTGTTGCACTTAAACTTATTGTAGATAAGCAAAGAGAAATTGATGCCTTTGTGCCAGAAGAATACTGGACAATAACAGCAAATCATAATGTAGACAAGATTGATTTTACTTCAGACTTTTATGGCAAGCCTAGCAAAAAAATGAAAATATCAAATGAGTCAGGTGCTAATAAGGTTCTTGATAAAATTGATAAGGATTCTTTTAAGGTTGTTGAAGTTAAAAAGACAAAGAAAACTAGAAAACCACCAAAGCCATACACTACATCAACCCTACAACAAGATGCATCAAATAAACTTGGTTATTCAACTAAGTATACCATGCAACTAGCTCAACAACTCTTTGAAGGTATTGATGTTGGTGAGGGTTCTGTTGGTTTAATCTCATATATGAGAACTGATGCTACTAGAATTAGCCAAGAAATTGTAAATGAGTCTTTAAAATATATCAAGGGAAAATTTGGAGATAAATATGCGTCTAAGGGAAATACTTACGGAGGCAAGAAAAAGGGCAGCCAAGATGCTCACGAAGCAATCCGTCCTACATCTATTTATAGGGACCCTATTTCTGTAAAACAGTACTTGTCAGATCCACAATACAAGCTATATAAGCTAATATGGACTAGGATAGTCCAGTCACAAATGACAGATTACGAATATCTATCAACTAGTGTATCCTTTGATAACAATGGCTTGATATTTAAATCCAACGGTAGGATTACAACTTTTGAAGGTTTTAACAAGATCAACCCAGGATTTGAAGATCAAAATATATTGCCAGAGCTAAAAGAAGGTGATGTAATTTCTGCCAAAAAAATCGAAAAAGCCCAACACTTTACAAATCCGCCAGCAAGATACACTGAGGCAAGCCTTGTAAAAGTATTGGAGGAATTTGGCATAGGCCGTCCATCAACATATTCTGCAACTATCAACCAAATAGTAAATAGAAACTATGTAGAGTTTGAAGGAAGGTCAATATATCCAACAGAACTTGGATTTACAGTAAATGATTTCTTGCAAGAAAATTTTGACGATGTAATAAACGTCGAATTTACCGCTGAAATGGAAGACCAATTAGATAAGATTGCCGACCATCAGATCTATTGGAAAGATGTTCTATCAAATTTCTATACTGGCTTTGAAAAGGATATGAAAAATGTCAAAAAAGATGATACAGACTACAAGGTCAAAGATAAAATCCTTGATGAGAAATGTCCGAAATGTGGAAGCAATCTTGCCATAAAACACGGTAGAAACGGCAAATTTATAGGGTGTACCAACTTCCCAGAATGTGATTTTACAAAATCAATTGTAAAAACAACTGGAGTAGCTTGTCCGAAATGCAAAACAGGGGAAATTATAGAAAAGGTAAGCAAGAAAGGCAAGAGATTTTACGCCTGCAATAACTACCCAGACTGCGACTATGCTTTATGGGATCCACCAACAGGGGACAAATGCCCAGAATGTGGAGAGCTTTTAGTTCATAAGAAAAATAGAAATGTAGATGAAATTCGCTGTGAAAATTGCGGATATATCAAAGAAAAAAAGAGATGAATGTAATCATCTCTTTTAAATTGCCTAAAATCTGCTATCCAACTTATTAATAATATAATATCTAAGGATTTGACCTACTAGAAAAAGAGCTACTACCAAGTACATATTACTTATAAAAGATACATTCATTATATTTCCATTGGGAAATAGGACAAAGGCAAAGATAATTCCAAAGGTAGAACCAATAATTGGATCCACTTTAAATATGTAGGCAATAGATCCACCAATTAAAGATATAGCAGATATGCCAAGGACAAAGTTTATAATAAAGCTAGGACTCATAATTTTACCGAAGGCTCCTAGGATTTTGTCACTGGCACTTGATAAGAGAAATTTAGGCACAAGATACATTAATATGCCTGCTAGAATTAATATAAGTATATCTTTTAAAATAAGTCCTAAAGCTATATCAGATCTTTTGTTACCTAACTTACTTGCTAGAGGAAAAGTTTGACCAAGTGATTGGGCCTCTCCGATAGCCAAAGTGACGCACACTACAAAGAGCATCATTACTACGATAATTATTTTAAAAAACTCTGGGAAAGAAATATCTTCTTCTACCATTACAGTCTTTGCCAAAAATATTGATAAAAAACCCACTCCTATCATAAGTCCTATTATAGCACCAGCAAGGTTTTTTGAGTTTTCTTTTATTTCTGCTTTTAATATCCTAATAATTCCGCTCATCTTATGCCTCCTTGTTAAATGCTCTAAATAGTTCTTGTAAGTTCATACGATCTACTCTTGCATTTAATCTTTCTAGTTCTTCACTTGTAAAGTCATCATAAACCATAACTACCAATTGCTTACCAACTTTTTTATAAGATAAAATATTTTTATTCTCTAAGTATTTTAAATGGTCTTCATCAATAGTAATCATATAAGCCTTTTCTTCTATGGATTCAACGGATTCGTTTAATGCTACTTTTGAATCTTTTAGAAAGATTATATCTGTAACAACCCTTTCTATGTCTGAGAGTATGTGTGATGAAACCATAATCAAAGATTTGTCTTGTTCTTGGTATTCTATAATTTTTTTGTAAAAGATATCTCTATTAATTTCATCTAGACCATTTGCTGGCTCATCTAAGAAAATTATTTTTGCGCCAGTAGAAAGACCAATAATACTCCTATAAAGTCCTTGATTACCATAGGATAATTTGTTGTATCTGGTCTTTTCATTTAGCATAAAGATATCCATCAGCTCATCATATCTTTTTTGATTGAACATAGGGGCGAGGATCTTAATAGTTGATGTTAGAGTTTTTAATTTGCTTGCCTGTTGCATATCAGATATAAAACCATCGCTAATGATTACCAAATTTTCTTTAAAAGTCTTATCATTTTTTATATTTGATCCATCAACAAATATTTCTCCCTGATAACTTAGTATCTGATCAGATAAGATCTTCATAAGTGTCGTCTTTCCAACACCATTTCTGCCTATAAGTCCGTAAATTTTATTATCTTCTAGACTAAGATTGATTTTATCTAGAACGATATTATTGCCATAGGACTTGCTTACATTTACCAATTTAATCATCATCCTGCTCCTTTTTGTAAAGCTTCTCAATTTCTATTATCAATTCTTCTTTTGTAATTCCTAACATGGTCATATTTTTGATTAGATCTGGCAAAATATTCTTTATGTATTCATCTTTCCTTTTATTTATAATAATTTTTTTTGCAACCTTTGTTACAAACATTCCCATGCCTCTTTTTTTGTATAGTATTCCTTCATCAACCAGAATATTGAGTCCCTTTCTTGCTGTTGCTGGGTTTATAGAATAAACATTTGCAAACTCAGTTGTGGAAGGGGACTGGTCATCTGCTTTTAAGTAACCATCTAAGATTTGATTTTCTACAATTTCTGCAACTTGTTCAAATATTAGTTTGTTAGTATCCATCCATATGCCCTCCTTATTACTTAGTTACTTGAGTAACTAGGTATCTTTAATTTAATTATAGCAGGTAAAGGATATATGTCAAGGAAAATTTGCAAAAAAAAAGAACCATCAATTAGATGGTTCAGTT
>CABTWT010000066.1 GCA_902488555.1 uncultured Anaerococcus sp. | reverse complement strand
CTTATAATTGAAGTGACTAAAAATAGACCTACAAAAAATAGTAGGAAAAATTCGATATTATTCTGCCTATTTTCAATAACATAGGCTGGAGCCAGTATCCATATAAATGGCAAGAGGCCATTTAATATAGCAAATGCTGCAATAATTACATACATAAATGGGTCTTTATCCCACATTTCTTTAAAAATAAATTTGAGTTCTTTCATAAGTGCGGTTATATCCGCGTCCTCCTTGATTATCTTTTATAGTCAAAGCAAGGAGTTATATGTACTTACTTTGACTAAATGAAACGACTTCCTTTTTTTAAGTTAATGTTCATTGTTTTACTCCTTTCATCAAAATTTATTTAATTATAACAAATTAATGTGTTATTGTAAATATGTAATAAATTTGTGCAAAAAAAAGATGGCTTCTGCCATCAATTATGGATCAAATCATCTCCTGCAATAAATTCAATATCCAAGTCATTTCCTATATTTTGACTAGAGATAATTTTAAATCCTCGAACTTTGCATGTGTTATCAAAGCAAATATCATTATTAATTACTTCTCCAAAAGGATAAATATTTGTGATTCCGCTATTATTTTCAATTTGCACTGCTTTTGAAATAAGAAAATTAATTTGATCTTCCATAAGACTTTCATCAAGCACATCATAAAAATCATTTATCCTTATAATAAATTTATCATCTAAAAGTAAAAGTTTTATATCTTTTGCCAAATAAAAAGATTGGAAAACTAGTTTAAATATGATAAAAGCTGTATTAAATGTAAGATTTCTCATCCTATTTGCCTTATCCAAGTGAAGGTTTACGGCAGACTTTTGTGGTTTGCCTTTGATAGTGTGGATGATATTGTCTCTTTTTTCTTCGATAGAAATAATTTTAAGACCGGATATATTTCCACTATCTTTTAGAAAATAGTCATTATTAGGCATAAAAATAGTGCGGTCGAGTATCACTTGTGTATTGTCACCGTTAGATCTTCTAGATACTATATTTGCCTTTATATCAGTTATTTCTGGATAATTTAGGTATAATTTTTGCATTACTTACCTTCCTTTAGTCTAAAACTATAGATTGTACTTATGATATAATATACCCGAGGTTAGCCTATGAGAAAGAAAATTTTTTATTGCTTGCTGGGAATGATGGCAGGTGTAGGATTATTCATAAATTTTGAGAGCTTTTCTTTAATCAAAGTCATGATTATTTGTGGGATTTCTGCTGGATTATTATGTCTATTTGACAAGAAATATATGATAATTCCCCTGGGTATTTTACTAGGATTTTCTCTAAGCTTTTTTAATTTTAGGACTTACAAGCTAAAAGATTATAGTGAAAAAAGAGTGCAGATTACTATCTTAGAAAAGCGAAAAACGTCTGATAATTATAGGTATTTTGTAAGGGTTAAGGCTAATAATATAGATGAAAAGTCAGTCTTATTTGCAAAAGAAGATTTGGACATAGGACAAATTCTCCTTGCAGATTCAGATGTTTCAATTCCAGATACAAACACCAATCCTAATCTTTTTTCTTATAGGAATTATTTAATTTCAAAGGGGATAGGAAGTCAGTTAGAGATCAAGAAAGTTTATAAGTCTTCATATAGCAAGAGTATTTTCCTAAAGGCGAGAAATAAATTCTATAAGTATATACACCAAACTTTTGAAAAAAACTTATCAAAAACTGCATCAGACTTTATAATTTCAGTTATCTTAGGAGAGAACTTAATAGAAAACGCTGACATAAAAGATTTGGGTCTTGTGCATATACTTGCAGTTTCAGGTCTTCACATAGATTTGCTTATGGGATTTATCTTATTTATACTGGCGAGATTTAATTACAAGTATGGCTACGCCTTAGCTCTAGGTATCTGTCTTTTTTATGGATATTTGATAGGATTTCCTTTTTCTGTAATCAGGGTTTTGATCATAAATTTAATAGGATTTCTTGCTTTTTTAACAGCAAATCCAGAAGATAAGATAAAATCATTACTAATAGCAGGAATCCTTATATTACTAGCAAATCCTTTTGCTCTATTAAACTCAGGCTTCATCTTATCATTTGTGGCTACCAGTGCCGTTTATTTGATATATCCAAAAATAAAAAGAAGATTTAGAAATAATCCAATAAAAGATAATTTTGCCTTTACAGGATCTATTCAGCTTGGACTTTTGCCATTTACTATATTTTACTATGGCAATATAAATTTTTTATCTATACTTGCAAACTTTTTGGTAGTGCCAATATTTACCATAGCCATGTATGTGGCCTTTGGACTAGTGGTTTTGTACCCAGTTTTGCGTTTTATAGTAAGTCCGTTTTTTAAGGTCTTGGATTTTTTATTGCTTACTATCTTAAATATTGTTAAGTTTTTAAATAGCTTTAAGCTCTTTAACATCAAATTTGCTCATCCAAGTATTTTTGTAGCCATATATTTATTCGTCTTGATATTGCTTATATTTTATATGAGAAGATCTAACAAAAAGTTATTAAAGCTTTTCTATAGTATAAACCTTCTTGTAGTGAGTTTTAGCCTTTGCTACGATTATCTAAATCCAGAAATAAGTTTTACTATGATCGACATAGGCCAGGGAGATGCATTTTTGCTTAGTGATAGGGGAGAATACTATTTATTTGATGTAGGTGGACCAAAGTATGATAATTATGATTCAGGAGAGAGGATCCTTATCCCTTACCTAAATTCCTTGGGAATAAGAAATATTAAGGCAGTATTTATCTCCCACGAAGATGGTGACCATGCGGGTAATATTGGAAGCGTGGTAGATAATTTCAACGTGGAAAATATAATGACCTCTAAATTAAATACAAATTCTCTAGCAACTTACAATCCTAAAATTATAAAAAAAGATGACAGAATAAATATTGCTGATGGGTCTATTACTTGTGTCTTTGATGGGGTAGAAGGTGAGGAAAACGCCGAATCAGTGGGCTATATTATTGATATTAAGGGTATTAAAATCCTTACTTTAGGAGATTTGCCAAGTGAATATGAGGATGATCTTAATATAAAAGCTGATGTGCTCAAAGTATCCCACCATGGGTCGAGGACTTCTACTTCTAGGTCTTTTGTAGAAAAAGTAGATCCGCAAATCGCCCTAATTTCTGCAGGCAGAAACAACAAATATGGCCATCCAACTAGGGAAGTCTTGGAAAATTTAGATGGAGTTAAGATATATAATAGTCAAATTAATGGTATGGTAAAGATAAATTTTAAAAAACAAGTTAGTGTAGAAAGCTATTTAAAAGGTGGTTATTTTAGATGAATTACAAAGAATTTATGGAAAATTTGATAGAAGATAAGGCAAAAGGAATCTACTTATTTGATTCTAAGGAAGATTATCTAAATACAACCATAATAGATCTTGCAAAGGAAAAAGTATCATTTGCTGACTTTAACCTAGTAGAGCTTAAGGGAAATGTAGATGTGGAGGCTATGAAAAATGCCTATGAGACCTATCCTGTTATGGAAGATAGGAAATATATCATATGGAAAGATATAGATTTATCCAAAAATTCCCTCAAGGAATACGAAGATTTGCTTACAAATTTGACAGGTGATATAAAAAACTTCCCAGAATACACTACATTTCTAATCTTTTCTGACTCTAGTCCCTTTAAAGGGAAATTTTACAAGGAAGTAAAAAAATACGGCAATATCGTAACAATTGATAGGCTAAATAAAAGTGAGCTTGAAAACTTTATAGGCAAGAGATTTGTCAAAGCCGGCAAGAAAATCAAAAAATCAATGCTTGCAGAAATTGTCCAAAGATTTTCCTACCTAGATAGGGATAGTGACCTTGATTTATTTGATATAGTAAATACAGTAGATAAAATCATAGCAAGTTCTGAAGATGAGATTGTAAAAGAAAAAGATGTCTACGACCAACTAGATCAGATTTTAAATCTAAACATATTTAACTTAACCGATGCCATATCAAGGAAAGATTTGAAATTAGCATCTACCACCTATCTAAATATGGTAAAAAGGGATGAAGATTTGTTTATGATCTTTCATATGATTATTAGGCAGTTTAGAAATATTATTGGAATTACGACTTTACTTAATAATAATAAAAATGACGCTTATATTATGAAAAGCATAGGTATAAGTCCATATGAACTTAGGAAGGTTAAGGGATTTATAAATAATTTCACCTATGAAGAGCTTTTTGACATCCACTCTAGGCTTTTTGACATGGAAGTAAGACAAAAATCGACAGATTTTGATATGAAAATAGAATTATTACTTCTAATTCAGAAGATTTGCAAATAAAAAATGAGTAATTATCAGTAGTCATATGTGAGGATCCATTACTGATAATTACTCATATTATTATTGAGCGTTGTTTAATGCTCTTTGAAGTCTAGATGTTGTTCTAGCCACTTTATTTTTGTGGAATACATTTTTAGCTTCTGCTTGTTTCATTCTTTTGTCAACGTGCATGAAAATTTCGCGAGCTTTGTCGATGTCTCCAGCTTCAATTGCTTCATCAAATTTTCTGATGTATGTTTTAACTTCAGATTTGCGAGCTTTGTTTTTAAGAGTATCTCTTTTTGTTGTTTCAATTCTCTTTTGAGCTGATTTAATATTAGCCATTATTTCACCCTCTTTCTTTTCAACTATTTTTGCTTGACTGATTTATTCTACCATAAAGAAAGGAAACTTACAAGTTATCTAGATTTTTTTGTCTAGATTTTTGTAGTTTTGCAAATATAGTTTATAATATAAGAAGAAATGAGAGGAATATATAATGACTGAAGAAAAAATCTATGTCCCAAATGATGGTGGGAACAATAATAATGACAAAAAAGAGAATTTAACCGACATAATCTTAGATTGGATCAAGACCATAGCTGTAGCTTTGTTGATAGCTACTGTAATAAAGATGTTCTTGATTGATGCTACTAAGGTGGCTGGCTTTTCTATGCAAAATACCCTCTACCATGATGATATGCTTTTGGTAGATAAGATTGGACCTCGTTTTAAGGATTACCATAGGGGAAATATTGTAATCCTAAAGGCTCCTGATGATCTTTATAAACTTTATGTTAAAAGAGTTATTGGTGTGCCTGGAGATACTATAGAACTTAAAGACGAGAAAGTCTACCTAAATGGCAATGAGCTTGACGAAACATATACTTCTGTCGACTACACTTTGCCAGAGCGTGATGGAACATATTGGACCCTTGGTGAGGATGAGTATTTTGTAATGGGAGATAATAGGGAAGAGGGAGCTAGCAATGATTCTAGAAACTTTGGACCTGTTATGAAAAAGGATATAATAGGACATGCATTTTTGAGATTTTATCCTTTTGATGACTTTGGAAAAATAGATAGTAATCCATATGGAAATGAGACTAATTAGATGACAAAGAGAAAAGAAAATATAAGGAATTTCTCCATCATAGCTCACATAGACCATGGTAAATCTACCCTTGCTGATAGACTGATTGAAAAATCAGAACACATATCACAAAGAGAGATGACCAACCAAATGCTAGATGACATGGATCTAGAACGTGAGCGTGGTATAACAATTAAGCTTAAGTCAATTAAGATCCACTATAAGGCTGATGATGGAAAGATTTACGATTTAAACTTAATAGACACCCCAGGCCATGTGGACTTTAACTACGAGGTTTCAAGATCACTTAAGGCTTGTGAGGGTGCGATTCTTGTAGTAGATGCTAGCCAAGGGGTAGAGGCACAAACACTAGCCAATACATACCTTGCCCTAGAACAAGATTTGGAAATATTGCCAGTACTAAACAAAATTGACCTGCCTTCTGCTAGAGTTGATGAAATCAAAGCAGAAATTGAAAGCCAAATTGGCCTAGATACTGAGGGCATTCCCCTAGTTTCTGCAAAGACAGGCTTAAATATAGAAGATGTTTTGGAAGACATAGTAGCAAATGTCCCAGCTCCAGAAGACCACGATGATAAGCCACTAAAGGCTCTAATCTTTGATTCTTATTACGATTCCTACCGTGGAGTAATATGCTATGTCAGAGTTTTTGAAGGTGTTGTAAAACCTGGCGATGAGATAAAGATGATGAATACAGGTAAGACCTACGAGGTAAATACAGTAGGCTACACCATGAAAAATCGTATAGAAACTAAGGAACTAAGGTCTGGTGATGTAGGTTTTATAGAAGCTTCTATCAAGGAAGTAAAAGATGCCAGAGTTGGTGATACTATAACCCTAGCAGATCATCCTACTGAAAAAGCCTTATCAGGATATAAGGAAGTACTTCCTATGGTTTATTCTGGTATATATCCAGCTGAGGG
>CABTWT010000065.1 GCA_902488555.1 uncultured Anaerococcus sp. | reverse complement strand
GATGGGAAAAATGTATCGTTAAGGCCTAGGGCAAAATTTATCCTAGTATCTGCTATCCTTGGTGATTTGAAACTTGATATGGTGACATGGTCCTTACTTGGTGGAATGATTCCAATTTCAATGTCTTCTGCAACCGACTTGATGATATTATAGATGCCCCTGATGTCATTATCCCTATGTCCCATCAATGAATGTAGCTCTTCAAGTATGGCCATGAGCTTATCCCAGACTTGGGCATTTTCTTCATAACTATCCAAATCGTTCTCTTCTTTTAAGATAGTTTGGTAATTGTTAATGCCTGTTATAAAATTTGGATGACTCATCATTTTATAAATTTCATCTACTAGGATACTTGTCTTTGCTTTTTTCTTAGAAATTTTAAAAAGTGGCTCTAGAAGTGATATCAGCTCATCTCTAATTTGATTAACCATTTCAAATTCTAAGGATTTACTAGCAAGTTTTTCTTCTTTTCTAGGATCATCTTTATAAAATTTATCGTAAAAGTTTCTGTCCATTTCAAAAAATCTATCATCCCAAAACATAGAGCCTTTTATATTTCTATTTTTGATATAGTTTTGAAAAACAATCACTTTTTCTTCTGCATTTTCGCCAAAATCATATATATTTGACCTTAAGAAAAAATTTAAATCGTGTTCATTAAATCCAAAGGCAAGAAAGCGAAGGATTGATAGATATGTTTTCACTATATGGTTATCAGAGAGCTTGTTGGTCCTATTTAAGAATATAGGGATGTCATAGCGGTTAAAAATCTTCTTAATCTCATTTTCGTATTCACTCTGATCGCTTATATAAAGTGATATATCTTTATATCTCAAATCCTCTTCATGAATCAACTTTTGGATAATTAGGGCAATATTTTCCACTTCGCTGTGGGTTGAAGTAGATTCCAAAACATGGATATTTTTCGGCTCTTTGCCATAAGATTTTCTATTATATTTCTCATAATTTTTACAAAGATGGTTGATGTCTTCGTTTTTATTGATTGGTGCATCTAGGATAATTTCTTTTGTTGAACTCATTTCATTTATCCTATGATAAAATTTGATGGCCATGTCATAAATTTCCATATCCTTTGCTATAGGATTTTTTATATAGGCCATATCTAGTGTAAGATTAATATTTACCTTGCAAGCTAGTTTTAAGAGACCCCTTATAAAGTCCATTTTTATATCCGAAACATAGTCAAATTTGTCAAAGTAGAAATTTGCTCCCCTTAAAAATCTAGCATCGCTAAGTTTTTCACTAACTTGACTTAGCCTATCTTCGCTATCTATAAATTTGCCATCGATTTCCTTTTGATAAGCATCGTAAATTAGCTTTAGCTCTTTAAACTTTAATTTTAAAACTTCATCTGAAAGGCCAGTATCAATTGCATTAAAAAATTCCTGGTCAAAATTATTGTCCTTTATAGTACTGATCAAACTTCCTATGTCTTCCACGAAATCTGCATTGAGATAGTTATTTTTAAACAAAACAAGATCATCATTTAAATCTCTCAAGATATTAGTTAAGATCATAATCTTGCCCGATTTTGACAAAGACTCTTCACCAAGGCCCCCAACTCTATCTAATATAAATCTGGAAAAGGATGAAAAAGATAGGACTTTTATATCCATGACAGTTGAAAAACTTATATTTTTCATCAAATTTATATCAGTTTGTAGGGTGTATTGTTCTGGCACTATCAGGAAACTTTTCTCACCATTTTTTATATCTTCTTCAATTTTTCTATAGATATATTTGGAATTTGCACTTGGTGATTTTGATATGATTAGATTTATCATGGCTTAACCTCTATAAAACTGCCCTCATCACTAGTGTAAGTGACTATTATTTTTGCATCAATTGCATCTTTTAATTCTCCCACATGGGAAATTAACCCTATAAATTTATTCTCATAGGATAATTTTTCAATTTGTTCAATGACCTTGTTTAGATAATCTTCTGACAATGTTCCAAAGCCCTCATCAATAAAGAGAGTGTCGATTTTGATTCCTCCATTTTCAGCTGCAATCTCATCTGATAGGCCTAGAGCCAAGGAAAGTGATGCCAAGAAAGATTCTCCACCAGATAGTGTTGATGCAGGTCTTTTCTTGCCTGTATTTGCATCTAAGATTTCTATATCTAGGCCCTGCTTCATCCTCAAATCATCTCCGTAGGACTTTCTTATTAGTGAAAACTGTCCATTGCTCATAGCATAGAGTCTTTTGTTGGCATAGGCTAGGACCTTGTCAAAGTAATAGGTTAGAACAAAGGTCTCAAAGTCGATTTTTTCCCTGCCTGCTACTTTGGCAAAAGAACCATCAGCAATTTTTGAAAGATTTTGGAGTATTTGCGACTCGGAACTAATTTCCTTGTAGGATTTTTCTATGTCAGATAAATTGTCGTAAGTATTTTTTACATTTGTAATTTTTACTTGTAAATTAGATTTATCTTCTCTCAAACTTTTTAATATTTGACTTAAAGCTTGAATTTCTTCTTCAATCCTTTCAATATCCACAGGATTTTCATCTTTGTATACCTTATAGTTTTCATATAGGGTATTAATTTTTTCTAATTCTTTGAAGTAATTTTCAATCTCAGTTTTTTTTGGATAAATAGTTTGGTATTCTTCTAAAGCCTTTAAATACGAAGCTTTATCCTCAAAATTTTCTGCTACTTTCTTTTCAAATTCATCAAAAAATTCTTTTTCTTTTCTTTCATATTGACCAATTAAATTTTGACTGTTGGAAATATTAGTAGTGATTTCAGCTTTCTTTGTAAGCAAATTGTTATATGACCTAGTAGTATTTAAAATATCTTCATCTAAGGCCTTTATTTCCTTTTTAATCTTCTCTATTTTTTCACCAAGGTCATCTATATTTATATCTTCAAACTTATCTTTTTCTGAAAGATATGCGGCCTTTACTAATTCTCCCTCGATAATAATTTTATTAATATTCTCAATTTGATTTTTTAGTTCATTTGCTCTTGCATTTACCTTGGATAAATTCTCCCTTTCAAGAGATTTTTTACTTATTATTTCAGTAAGTTTTTCATTATCAGTAGAAATCTCACTATCGATTCTTTTTATATTATCTTTAAGCTTTTCAAAATCAGCTAGAATATTAGCATCATCTTCAATTTCTACCAGTGACTTTTTATAGATATCATTTTGTGATTCCAAGCTTGCTATCTTTGAATTTATCTCATATAAGTCCTTATTGATTTGATCGATATCAATTTCTGCTGTTTGGAGCTTTTCAAACTTATCTTCATGCCTGTCACCACAAACTGGGCAAATATTTGTATCATTTAGCTCGTCAATGAACTTATTCAAGTCAATTAGCCTTTGATTTTGATAGTATTCATTGACCTTATTATTTATATCGATTTTTTCTAACTTTAAATCTTCTAATATATTTTTATTTGCTAGAATTTTTTCATTAATTTCGATATTTTTATTTTTTAAAACTATCTTATCTTCTAGGATGGTCTTTTCCTGGTTAAGATCCATTAGACTTTCTTTTAGCCCATAAATTTCATCTCTTAATTTAGCTTCTTCATCGTTTTTGATGTTTATAGAATCATTTAATTTGTCAATTTCACTTGATACTTGATCTAAGTCTTTCTTTTTTTCCTTCAATATACTTTCATTTTCTTGGATCTTTTCGTAAGATTTCTTGTTTTCTACAAAATTTTGAAATCTATCTGATAAGCTTAGCATGTCCTTTAATTCTATTTTTAAATTATTTACGTTTTCCTGCTTGTCGGCAATATTGTCATAAGAGCTTTTTAGCCCGCTTAATTTTTGATCTATTTCTTCTAAAGATTCTGAATAATTCTTTAAATTTTCCTTGGCAGTTTTCCCATCTAAGCCTGCTTTTTTGTATCTATCCTCATAGATTTTTATACTTTTTGCAAATTCGGATTTTTCCAATTTACTTTTCTTTTCTTTATAGGAATTTTCAACTGCTAATAGCTTTGTCCTCTGTTCATCTATGTCATAATATCTTTGGATATTTGCATTTAAGGTCTTAGCTTTTTCTTTTTTACCTATAGCTTCTTTTTCCTTATCTTCCAAGCTAGTCTCTTTGTTATTTATAGCATCAAAATCCGCATTCAAAGTATCCTTGTAATCATAGATTGATGCTAAAATATTTCTAAAATCATGAACTAGGACCTGGTCTCTGTCGACTTTTTCTGATATATATGGATATTGGTAGATAATTGTTTCAAGCCTTTCGTCAATTATCTCCATGTCTTTTGATTTTAGTCTTGCTTGGTCTTTGATTTTATCTTGGATTTGCTTATATTCATAGGTTTTGAAAATATTGCCCAAAAGCTTAGTCCTATCGTCCGATTTTGCTTGTAAGAATTCTTGAAATTCACCCTGGGCTAAGAGCATTACTTTTGTAAATTGGTTCTTATCAAGGCCGATTATTTCTACTAATTTTTTGTCTGTTTGGGTCTTTTTCTCTGAAATTATTTTCTTTTCGCTAGTTATATCATAGAGGGTTACCGAAGTTTTGATATTTTGGCCTGGCTTTGATTTTTTTGCTATTTGATTTGGTATTCTTTCTATCTGGTAAAGCTTGCCATCAACTTCAAAAACAAGATCGACATAGGTATAGGGATCATTTTCGTTAAGAAAATCACTTCTCAAACTTGTTTGATCTATGTCCCTAGCTACTTCACCGTAGAGGGCGTAAGTTATGGCATCAAAAATACTGGTTTTGCCCGAACCAGTATCTCCTGCTATAAGAAAAATTTTCTTTTCATAAAGCCTTGTAAAATCAATTTCTATTTCATTTTTATAGGTTAAAAAACCTCTAACTTTTAGTTTTAGTGGTCTCATTCAATCACCTTTTTTAAAGCTTCTAACTTATCAGCAGTCATTTCTTCATCCATCTTAAATTTATAAAATTCCTCAAACAATTCTATAGCGGTTTTGCCGGTAAGGTCTATGTCAAAGTCGCTATCTCCGGCAAATATCCCTTTATTTTTGTAAATAATTTGGACAATATGAGGGAACTTTTCCTTTAATTTTGCCATAGCATTTTCTATAGTCGATTCATCTTCTAGTATTACTTTTATGTAATCATCACTTGGACTTTCTCTTATAACATCATCAAATTTCCCACTAATAGTTCTAAAATCTCTTAATGCCTTGATGTCTATATCGTAAGTTTCTACCCTATCTTTTATATCTACCAGAGTTACAGACTTAGTTTTATTCTCCTCATCAAAGGAATATTTCATAAAAGTTCCTGAATAGCGGATCTTAGGATCTATAACATAGTGCCTGTTGTGGAGATGGCCAAGGGCTACATAGTCAAAGTTTTCGAAAAGATGAGCATCCATAGCATCAGACCCACCAATTGTAAGAGGTTTTTGACCCTCAGTGTATAAATCATCATCCTCTATTGCAATATTATTAGCATAACAATGGCTAATTAAGACATTCCTGTCACCATATGATATATTCTTTAGGACTTCACTATAGACTTCTGTGAAGTTGGTCATTTCCTTATCAAAGATTAGTCTGGCCTGGTTTAGGGAAATAAAAGGTACAAGGTGGAAATTAATCTTGCCGTATTCATCTTCAAGTGTAATAATATCATTTTTGTATTCACCAACCAGATGGTAATTTTTAGCCTTGTAAAATCTGCTATTGACATCAAGTCTTTTGGCAGAATCGTGGTTGCCACTTATAGCAAGAACGATTTTTTTCTTGTTAAATACAATGTCTTCGATAAAATCAGAATAAAGAGAAAGTGCCTCTACACTAGAAACTTGTGTATCAAATATGTCCCCTGCAATCATTACCACATCAACTTTTTCTCTATCAATAATATCCAATATTTGGTTTAAGGCGTATTTTTGATCTTCTATTAAAGAGTAATTGCCAATATTTTTGCCCAGATGCAGGTCTGCTAAGTGAAGTAATTTCATTGATTATCCCTTACAAAGACCCATCTGTCTGAAGTAGAATTATATGGATCGTATTTGTAGCCATCTATTTCAATTTCTTTGATTTTTACTGGGTCTTCAATTTTTTGACTAATGATCTCTTTAACCATTTTCCCACGCATTTGCTTCATCCAAGCCACAATTGATTTAAGCTTTCCATCTCTCATATCCTTAAAATCTAGTGTAATAAATCTATCTCCATCTTTCAGGTAATCAGTAATTGTCTTAGCGTATTCTACACTAGCAAGGTTTATTATTATATCATTGTCTTTATAAGCTTCCTTGTAAATCAAATCTCCCCAAAATTCGTAGAGATTGATATCTTTATTGTCAAAATACAGCATATAATCAGCGATTGCTGTTAGTGGTTTTAATATTCCATATAAGGGTGAGATTATGTAGAGATGATCGTTTAGATAATTTAAATCATCAAAATCTTCTCTTTTAAACTGTTTAAAAACCAAACCATCATAGGCAAAAATAGCTGGGTTTGTAAGCTTATCCAAATCCATTTCTTGGTAATCGTAGTAGGCTTTTTCTGTAAGCTTATC
>CABTWT010000064.1 GCA_902488555.1 uncultured Anaerococcus sp. | reverse complement strand
TTCTTCAAGTTTTTCTTTATTATTTAAAATAGTTTCTTCACTAACTTCTAAGGGATTTAACAATGTAATTTTCATTTCTTCCTCCTAAGTTTCTTAATGTAACTATACTCGAAATCCATATATAAATTAAGATAAAATTCAAAAAATAATTTTAATCGACTTTACCCATTTTTTTCTTTTCCTTAGATCTTTTTCTAAGCATTTTAAAGAAAGTTTGGAGTTCATATAGGCACTCATCTTCAAACAATCCAAATTCAGCATCCAAGAAATGTAGTTGACTCCTATCTCCTGTGATATTGGTATTAGAACCACAAGCACCTCTTTTATAATCTGGTATACCGATTACAAGTCTACCTATTCTAGAATTGATAATAGCCCCAGCGCACATTGAGCATGGCTCCATGGTGACATACATGGTAGTATCTTCTAATCTAAAATCACCAAAATACTCATTTGCCTCCTTTATAGCAATAAGCTCAGCATGATATAGGGCAGACTTACCCTTATAGGTGAAATTGTGTCCACGACCAATAATTTTGCCATCACACACAATCACACAACCTACAGGAACTTCCTCAACAAAACGAGCAAGACGTGCCTCATATAAGGCCTCATTCATATAAAATTTATCAATATCAGAAAAAGAAATATTATCCATAAAAACTCCAAAAAACATAATAAATACTAACAAAACTTTAGAAATTTGCTGTAAAAAAATAATCGTTCCAAAATCATAATAGCAATCTCTCAGAAAGATCTAAGTTAACAAGTTATAAAAACTATAGTTTTCTGAGAGCTAACTCGATTTATAGAACGATATACATCTATTAATTTGCAATAATCCCTTAAAATTCACTTTTAGTCTGCAGAAATGAAATATTAAAGTTAGACTTGTGATGCAATTTAAATAAATACAACTTAAATATCTATTTATATATATTTTTTCTATGACCCACTTCTAAGGCTAAGATAATTAATTTATCATCTCTGATATCACAAATTACCCTGTATTGCCCAAATCTATATCTCCATAGACCCTTATAGTCTCCAGTTAATGCTTTGCCAAAACTTCTAGGATTTTCCATTCCATCAAGCTTATTTTTCATATCTTTGGAAATCATAAGAGCAACTTGCCTATCCATTTTCTTTAGGGTTTTTCTAACATTCTTAGATAAAACTAAGCTATAAGTCACTTTCAAGCTCTCCAATCATCTGGTCTATAGTGATTGTTTCAGGATTTTTATTAAATTCGTCAAGAGCATTAATTCCGATTTCATAATCTAGTTGATCTTCAATTTTCTCTGCCAATGCAGACTTAAAAAGCTCAGATAAGCTCTTGCCAGTGTATTTTGAATAAGATCTAAAAAGTTGATCCTCTTCCTCATTCAATCTTAAAGAAACATTAGCCATACAAACCTCCTTATTATTGTAATACATTGTATTACAATTTTTAGAAAAAAGCAAGACCTATACAGTTAATTTACTCCTAATCAAATATAGTATATAAATCAAAAACTTACTAAACAATAGAGATTATTAAATAATAAACAAATAAAAAAGCGCTGGAAAATTCCAACGCTAATCTGGTGTTCCAGAGAGGATTCGAACCTCCGACACCCGCCTTAGGAGGGCGGTGCTCTATCCAGCTGAGCTACTGAAACAGATAACTGGCCTGTCTGGCCAATAGAAGACCCGTGCCACAAGCACGGAATACCGCAACGAAGTGAGGACCTTCAACAAACGCCGTAGGCACATTTTTAACTAGGCCGTCCGCCTCATGGAGGACCCTCCATGGAATGGTCGCAGGGCGCAAGCCCGAGAACTCTGGCCGGCTTCCTGTGAGGCCTCGTGCAGTTATCTGGATTCGCTTATGCTCATCTCAGATATGAAAACACATATGTGTTTTCACCCATGGTGCTAGGACTAAGCACGAAATACCGCAGAGCCATAGGCTCTAGGACTAAACATAAACACCTCAGGCTAATATTCAACCTGGTCAGCTTCATTGGAGGTCCTTTGCTATCGAGGACCTCGTGTAAACTAACTTAAATTATATCACAAGTATTTTTATCTTGCAATCAAAACTTTAAGCAAGAAATCTGCTGAATCTTGAAGAGATCTGACTATTCTAGCAAAAAGTGATGCTTCGTCTAAGTTCGATTTTGATATTAGGGATACATCATATTCCTTATCTTCATAACTTACATTTGCATTTCCAAGCACTTGGCCGGATTTGATTGGTGCTTTTATATTTTCTTGTAGCTTAGTCTTTACAGCTGGATTTTCTCCCGTTTTTACAATCATTTCGACATTTTGATTTGGATATAGGTCAACGTAGCCTTGTTTGGCTGTGTTTACCTTAAGTGATTCGTAAGCAACATTGGTATCAAGAACTTTGACCTTATCGTAATATCTTGATACATAATAAATCAAGTCACTCATAGCCTTATTCCTAGTATCTTTTTGGTCTGCACCAAGCAAAACAGCAATTATCCTAAAGTCATCTTTGCTGTCAATCTCTTTCATATCTACTGTAGACACTAAGCAATATCCTGCTTCTTCAGTACTGCCTGTCTTTAAGCCATCCACTCCTGGGATTTCTCCAATCAATGGAATCGTGCTATCTACATCTATGTCTCGTCTCTTATCTTCTATTTTTCTAACTTTGCTATATTCCAATACTTCAGGATATTTTTCTATAATATACTTGCTTAATACATACAAATCTTTCGCTGAAGATGAGTTTTGGTTGCCAGATTCTGTTTGTACTCCACTTGCATTGTAATAAACCTGGCTATCCAGACCTAATTCCCCAGCTTTCATATTCATTAATCTTGCAAATTCGCTTTCTGAATCAGAAACGGTAATTGCTAGCTGATAGGCACAATCATTGCCACTTACTACCATAAGCCCTTGTAGAAGCTCTTCTATTGTATAAACTTCTCCTTCATCTAAGCCTAGGTAAGAGTATTCCCAGCTGTGAAACTTAGCCGCTTCTTCATCAACAGTCACTTCTTGGTCTAAGGATAGCTTGCCTTCATCTATCTTTTCTTTTACTATCAAATATGTCATTAGTTTGCTTAATGATGCTATTGGATATGGAGTAGATGAATCTTTTTCATAGTATATATCCCCATTTTCCTCATTACCTATGATATAGGCTTTGACGTTTTGATCTAGTCCTACAACTTGACTTTGGTTGGCTGCAAGAGCATTTATTGGCAATAGTAAGATTAAGAGTACTACAATAATTGATGATATTTTGTTTTTTCTCATAGTTTTCTCCTAATTTATAAATGATTCTAGCTTTTTGTAATTTTTTCTAAGTACTTTTAGTGTTTCTACGTCAATTTCTTTTGGATATGCGTATCCTAAGTCCTTGCATATTTCCATGGCAAGCCTTCTAAATAGTACACAAGCTTTAAACAATGAAAAATATATATCCATCAAATCATCATGGCTAAAGGTCAAAAGATAATTTTCTTTTATGTCATATTCAAGGGTATTAGTCAAATTTTGCCCATCATCTCCCATGGAAAGTTTATAGGCATATTTGTTTTTGACATAAAAATCAACCATGTTTGTTAGATATTTCCTAACATCTTCTAGTTTTAAACTAGCTGCAATCGGATCTTTTTCATCTATAAAAAGTGATGTTTCATAGGCTGTGGCAAAGAAGTTTTTTATAGTAGACATGACTTCGTATTCCTTTGGCTTTTGATAGCTAAAGTCATTACTAACTTCAAGCTTATAAAAACCTGGTTTGCTGTACAAAACTTTTATCTTCTCAGGAACACTTTTTATGAATGCATCTACAAAATCTTCTGAAATTATTGATTCAGTTAGCTTTAAATTGTTTGCTGTGTAAATATTTAAGCTAGTATAATTATAATTATCTTTTTCAAAAGAAAACTCATCTTTTTGCCTATTAAGCAATATAACATCGTCAAAAATTTGGACTAATTCATCTTCCATTTTCCCAACTATAACTTCATTTACAATAGTGTAAATGTGTATGAATGAATCATAGGAATTATCTTCTAGGTAGTAAATAGCTTCTATAGATTCATTATTTTTTGCATAGTTAATGATTTTATTACTTATCTCTTTATTCATCTTTATCTAAGCCTTCTATAAAGTTTTTGAGAAGTTTTGCAGTAAGGCCCCAGATCACTGGAGTTGTATCATAAAAATACATATCGTGATACAAGGAGGTAAAGTTATAATCTTTACCATTTGGGATTTTATCAAAAGGAAAGTCGCTAGGAAATTCCATTTTGTAAGGAGCTCTATACATTATAGGCTCATTATTCTTTAGAAAATCAACATCAACTGCAAAAACAGATTCTACTTCTTCATTATACTTTATTTCTTCAATTTTTTTATTAATCCTACCATAAAAAGCTTTGACATGCCTATATGAAGAAGTTAAAATCATTGAAGAATATCCATCAAGGATTATATCCTCTCTATTAAGAAGCAACTCTTCCATAGTTTCTCTTATAGCAGCATCTTCAAAGCTTTCACCGGCTTCTACTCTTCCTCCCGGAAAGCTAACCTCTCCCGGTTGGGAAATATGCTTGCTACGTACTTCCAAGAGTATGTGGTCTTTGCCTTCTATCTTAATAATAGGTATAAAAACAGCATAATTTTTCATTTTTTCATAAAACTCGTCATCGACTAATAATGATTTCATATCTACCTCTTAGTTAAATAATATTAAAATAATGTTTAATAGTCAAATTTTGAGGTATAATATAGAATGTAATTATGATAAAAATTATTAAAGGAGTTTATATGTGGAAAGAATTTAAGCAATTTATTCAAAAAGGTAATGTCCTTGACATGGCAGTTGGTATCATCATGGGTACTGCTTTTACTGCAATTATTAACTCACTAGTAGAAGACTTACTAATGCCAATCATAACAGGACTTACTGCAGGAGTTGATTTTGAGGACTTAGTTGTTAATGTTGGTGGAGCTACATTAAAATTCGGTAACTTAATCAACGCCATTATAACATTCTTAATTGTAGCTTTTGTTCTATTTGCAATTCTAAAATCAATGAACAAAATCGAACCAGTATCTGATGAGCCAACAACAAAAGAATGCCCACACTGTAAGAGTGAAATCTCTGCAGCTGCTACAAGATGTCCAAACTGTACATCTGTCCTAGACGGCTACAAGAACGATCACGAACATACAATCGGCTAATAAGCCAAACTGAACCATCTAATTGATGGTTCTTTTTTTTTTGCAAATTTTCCTTGACATATATCTTTTACCTGCTATAATTAAATTAAAGATACCTAGTTACTCAAGTAACTAAGTAATAAGGAGGCTATATGAATGGATTCTAACAAGCTAATATTTGAACAAGTAGCAGAAATGGTAGAAAACCAAATCCTAGATGGCTTGCTAAAGCCAAGTGACCAATCCCCATCCACCACAGAATTTTCAAACGCCTATGGTATCAATCCAGCAACAGCAAGGAAGGGACTTAATATTTTGGTAGATGAAGGAATACTTTATAAAAAGCGAGGTATGGGCATGTATGTTACAGAAGAAGCCAGAGAAATCATAGTTGAAAAGAGAAAAAAAGAGTACATAAAAAATGTCCTCCCAGATTTGGTAAAAAATTTCAAACTCTTGGGCATTAGCAAGGAAGAGTTGATAGCAGAAATCGATCAGATATATAAAAAGGAGCAGGATAATGATTGAAGTTAAAAACCTAAGCAAAGCATATGATAAAAACCTAGTTTTGGATAATATTGATCTAAGGCTAGCTGATAATAGAATCTATGGACTTGTAGGAAGAAATGGAGTTGGAAAGACAACTCTGATGAAAATCCTATCAGAACTAATAATAAACTACCAGGGAGACATATTTGTTGATGGAGTAAATATCAAAAAAGATAAGAGCTTCAAAGAAAATATGGTAATAATTGGAAATGGGCTAATAGGTGAAAATGAAAACCCAAGTAAGCTTAAATCTCTTACAACAACCTTCAAAACCCTCTCCCCTAACTTTAATGAACACAAGTATGAAGAATTGATGGAGACCTTCAAGCTTAAAGAAAAGACAAAATACAACAAATTATCCTACGGTAACAAAGCCTTGTATCATAGCATCATAGGGCTTTCCAGTGGGGCCAAGGTGATTTTCTTAGATGAGCCTGCCAATGGCCTGGATGAGATCAATAGGGACAAATTTTACCAAAAATTATTAGACTATCAAGCAGAGGACGAATCATTGATCATGGTTTCATCTCATATCTTATCAGATATAGAAAGGGTTGTTACAGATATAATTTTCCTAGCTGATTCAAAAATTGTCTTAAACGAGCCGGTTGAAAACCTAGAAGAAAAAGCCTATATGATTACCATTGATGAAGCTAATTTGAAGCTATTAGATAATAAAAACATTTTGACATATAAGAAAGTAGCCAATAAATTGGTAGTTACAGTATATGATGGTTTCACTCATGATGAACTTTTACAATTAAAGTCAAAAGCAATAATTTCATCTATGAATTTAGATCGGAAGAGCACACGTCTGA
>CABTWT010000063.1 GCA_902488555.1 uncultured Anaerococcus sp. | reverse complement strand
TCATTGCACCACGCAGTGGCGGTGGGGGTGTAGAAGGTATAGGGGGATCGGGGGAAAGGAAAAAGGGGTCTCCGCTACCCCTAATTCCTATCCCCCGAGGTACGAAGGTACAGCCTTAAAAAATATTTAAATAAAAGAAAAATATTTTCTTTTTAATTTCTTTGTAAAGATCCTTCGGTCGGTCCTAGAGCGAGCGGACGGCTTATTACTCCCTCGAGGATGACAAGGTATAAATGTCAATATAATAATATTATATAAGTTCAGCAATATCTCTTCTAGAATAAAGTATCCTTCTAACTTCCATCACATCATCTATAACTACATAAAATATAGCATAACTGTCAACATTTATCCTATAATATTGATATTGTCTCGTTTTACTAGAACTATATGGTGCTTACATTAAAGGATTATCAAGTCTTTTTATTATTGCTTTTTCAACTTTATCAAACTAACTTATGAGCAGCAGCAGGATTTTGTAAATCCACAGTGATGTAATCAACTATCTCATTTAAATCCTGTTCAAATAATGGTAGGTAATTAATTCTATAGGTTTGATTGTTCATCTATCCTGTTCCTAATATTATTAAAAACATCATTATGATCTAATCTCTCTGTATTAGTATCAGCAATCATATCAGCCTGATCTAATTTTCTCTCAATAGTATCTGTCAAACTTGCATAATGATCTAAGCTCATTACAACCATTGATCCATATCCATTTTTAGTTAGAAAAACAGGTGAGTCTGTGCTATTAACTTCTTTTTCAATATCTGTAAAATTATTTCTTAAATCTGATATAGGACGAATATTTATCATAATTTATAACTCCTTTTATCATAATTATATCATTATTTTATACATTTTCAATTATATATCTTAATCACAAACAGATTTAAAAATAATATATCCAACCTATTACATAATGGAGTCTATTCAATAAGCTTATCAAAATGAATGATGAATAGACCTATTTAAATAATATTTAAGCTATACAGGGCAAGATCCTTCGTAGCACTTATCCTAGCAAGGATGCAAGGATAAAACTAATATCTATGATAAAAGAATAAAAAAGACAAGCCTAAAGCTTGCCTTGTGGTCTGATACCATGAATAGATTATCCTATCCATGGAAAATTAGTTTTTATAACATCATCATAGTAAATGAGCCTTGTATATCAGCTTTTTTTTGCCTTCATCAGTCAGATTCGTAAATGGTTTAAATAGCTTGTATTTTTTGAGTACTGCAAAAATGTTTTCACTTGGTTTTTTTATTAATACATCATCTAAAGAAAGGCTATCTAGGATATCAGAATGATTATTAGATCCATTGAAGCCCAATTCATTGATTACTTCATTAATCAATACAATATCTTCATTTGTGAATTTTATATTCTTATATTTTTTATTCATACACAATCTCCATTTCTTTAATAATCTCGCCCTTATTAGAATTTCTTACACATATTTGAGTTTTAAAATGTCCCATAAGACCCTTTGTTTTTTTAGCTTGGTGTTCAAATGATAGGACTCTCAATCAGATATTTGTATATATAAAAATCAGCAATCGTTATATATGTATGAGTACTACATCTATATAGATTTATCTATTTCATCACAATTTGAATAACTTTTAATTACTATCATTTTTTGTGAATACAAAAGAACTTAGATTTTTAATTTAATAAATATTTATAAATTATCATTATTCATTTCATTAACAATAATGATATTCTTAATTGTCTTGTTGTCATGGGAATCTATTTCTATTTGTAGATTTTTTATAGCATTGAAAAATAAATACTTAGTTTTTAGCTCATAAAGAAAGACAAAACATAGCGAAGCTATAGACAATAGAGTTACAGCTAAAAAAATTACAGAAGATAAAAATTCTTCGCTATACATATAAGTATCTGCCTTAGGATTCCCCCAGTACTTAACTAAATTAATAATTAAAGAAAAAAAACCTAAAATTCCTGATACTATTAGTGACTTTGTAATATAGCTTATTATATCTTTTTGATAATCATATTTGGAAAGTAGTTGTTCTATAACCTTACTCTTATCAATGCTATAATCTTCTAACGTATCTTTAAGAGTAAAATATGATTTTTTCATTAATTCCTCATTAGGACTTAATATATAGAATTTAACATAGCCAATTAAAGCAGCTATTAAAACAAATGATATTACATTTAATATTAGTACAGAATTATCACTATTATTTGACATCTTTAAGGCAAATGTAGGTGCTATAAAAACAACAAGGATTAAAAAAGCTGTTATTAGATTGGGTGTGCCTCCATAGTCCATATTTTTCTTAAAATCTCTATAAATTATTTCTTCGTTAATAATTCTCTTAGATTCACTAGGCTCAATCTCTTTGAGCAATACATCAATCTGATTTCTCATCTTGTCAGTATTATCATTAATATTATCAACTTCTTGAATCAAGTCATTTAGAATTTTTTTTATATCATTATTTGTCATAAATAACTCTCCTATTGTAAAAAAGAACTCAGGAATTTGCCCTGAGCTCTCATATTGCTTTTTCTTATTAAGTTTTTTGTTACTATATCAGCGATTAAGCTTCAACAGTGTTTCTTCTCTTCATTACGAATGCTAGTCCCATGATTGCAAGACCTGCTACGATGAAGATTAGTGAACCAATACCACCAGTTTGTGGGATTGTTACGTTCTTGTTCTTGATTTGTAGACCGTATCCATTGTCAGCATTATCTTTATTGTATTGAAGTTCAGCATTTGTACTTGCATAAGAACCATCTTTTACTTCGAATTCTTCATCAGATTGAAGTTTAGCAAATCCTTTTGGTGCTGTTTTTTCTTCTAACTTGTAGCCTTTTTTGTATTCAAGACCTGAAATTTCAAATCTACCTTCTTCATCAGATTTTAGAACTACTCTGTTGTCTGGTTGATCTTCTGTTGGTGCTGCTTCCCAAGTATATTCTGATGCGTTAGCAAATACTACTTCATTGTATGCTTTTTGTTTTGCATCAACATCAGCTTTTGCTGTTTGTCCTTCTTCAGATTTTTGAGTATCTGTATCCATTTTATTGTATTTTTCAACTGCAGCATCTAATTCGTCTTTTGCAGTTTTTACTGCTTTTTTATCAGCTGGCGCTTTTGCTACTAGATATTTATCATCTGCATTTTTAACCCAGAATTCTGCTCCTACAAGTCTTTCTAGTTTATCGCTAGTTTTATCTTCGTTATTTGTTTTAACGAATTTTCTTCCACCAAGTTGAACTTTTGGTTCTGTTGGGTTAAGTCTGTCTGGGTTATCTGTGTCTTTGTGGTCTACGATTTCAATTTCGCCTGTTTCTGGGTTATATTTTTGATAGTCAGCTTCGTAACCTTTTACAGACTCAACTACTCTATATGTTCCATTTTCATCAAGTTCTTTAAATGTGTGTGTGAATGAATCTTGAGCTGCTGGTTCTTTTGTTTGTGGTACAGTTTTTTCAACTGTTTCAACGTCTTCCCATTCACCCTTTTCATTTTTCTTTTGAAGTGTAAAGTAAGCTGTTACACCTTTATCAGCTTCTGTAATTGTATCGTCACCTGTGATATCCCAAGATTTTTTAACGGTAATTTCTTTATCAACAGGTGTCAACTCTTTTGGTTCGCTATCTTTACCAGGTTTATTTGCATAGTCAAGTGCTATATCGTTTAGTTCTGGTTTATCAACTACTGCTTCGCCGTTTATTTTTGCAGAGTATGTTAATTTAATTTCAACATCGCCTGCTTTAGCAGCGTCTTCTACTTTTTTAAGACCAGATTCTTTTAATACTAATGTAAATCCTCTGTCTGTTTCTGTTACAAAGTAATCGTCATTTTTATCGTCTTTTGCAAGTCCAGCACCTTCAACTTTAAGGTCTTTTTGGTATGTTAGACCTTTTGTCATGTTATCGTTCCATACTAATTTTTGATAATGAGAATCTTTTTTGATTTTTGTTTTTACTTCGTATGGGATTTGTTTACCAAGATTAGCTGTTACTGTAGCTTTTTCTTTTTGGTAGTTATCATAATTAGCACCAGCATCTTTGTTGCCATTTTTATCTTCAACAGTTCCTAGACCATTTTTAGCAGCAAAGTTTTTATCGATTTCTGGTTTTTCTTGAGTATTTTTAGGATAAACGTGAGCTTCTTCAATGATACCTTTTTCATTTTCAATAGGTAGTGTAAGAAGTGTTGGAACTGCTTTTGATGCAGCTAGAAGTTCACCTTCATCACCTTTGTATGTTGATTTTTCTAAATCTTCAACTATTCTGTAAGTTCCTTTTAGCCCAGCTGTATCAATCTTAAGACCAGCTACTCTTTCAGTTTTTGTATCTTTCTTATCGACAACATTACCTTTCGCATCTTGAGATCCTGTTAGTCCGTCTTTTCCTGCTACATCTGTCCATTGATCATCATTTGTTACATCGATGTCTGCGTCAGCTACATCATCATTTAATTTTTGAAGTTTGAAATAAACTCCATCAATTTCTTTTGCATCTGCATGGAAGAAAGTTTTGATATCTACTTCTTTACCATCATATTTCTTGTCTTTGTCATGAGCATCTAAAGCTGCTTTTGTTAGCAAGATTTTGTGAACAGTAACAGATTTTGTTTCTGTAGCTTCTGTTGTTGTTTCACCAGTTCCATCTTCAGCAGCATTAGCGCTTGTGAATGGAGCTACTAATACACCGATTACCATTGCAAAAGCTGTTAAGAATGACAAAATTCTATTTGTTGCTTTTTTCATTTTGTTTTTTTCTCCTTTGTCTTGTATTTTGCGAAAAAGCAATTTGATACACTTCTTTTCCCAACGCTATGTGATTTAAGTATCTACTGTTTATGTAGGCTAGCATTTTCCCGTGAGAAAATATAGTGTATCTAATCTGTTTGATTCTTTTGATAAAACTTCTAAAATACTTTGAAGAATCGTCAAGTATTTTTTCTAGGGTTTCCTAGCTCGATCGGAGTCAATCTTTAGAAGAAAGTAATAGGTTGACATTATTCGCTGATTATATTTCAACTACTTGTAACGCGATTACGCACTATGAGTGCACAATATTTACTTTGTTGCCTATATTATATATGATTTGAAAATAACATACAATACCTTTTTGCTAGAATTTAGCCATTGTAGGTAAATTTGCCAATATTGTTAAAACATTTGTGGTGATTTTTGGCCTATTAGTTGATTGTCAAGATATTTGCTATGGGCTATTTCCTGATAATCAGATAAAACCCCAAAACCTTTTTGGTTGAGGTTTTGGGGTTATTTGTTATTATGGTCTTTCTACAACTACTGCTGTACCCATACCGCCACCTATACAAAGTGTTGCGATACCTTTTTTGGCATCTCTTTTTTGCATTTCGTGTAGTAGGGTTGTGAAGATTCTTGCTCCACTTGCTCCGATTGGGTGACCTATTGCTATTGCTCCACCGTTTACGTTTACTATGTCTGTGTTTAGACCTAGTTCTTTGATTACTGATAGGGCTTGGGCTGCGAATGCTTCGTTTGCTTCGATTAGGTCGATGTCTTCTAGTGTTAGATCAGCTTTTTCTAGGGCTTTTCTTACTGTTGGGATTGGGCCTGTTCCCATGATTGCTGGGTCTACACCTTCTGTTGCGTATGATACTATTGTTGCTAGTGGTGTTACTCCTAGTTCTTTGGCTTTTTCTTCGCTCATTACTACTAGAGCTGCTGATCCATCATTTAGTCCAGATGCGTTTGCTGCTGTTACAGTACCACCATCTCTCTTGAATGCTGGTTTTAGTTTTGAGATTCCTTCTGCTGTTACGCCTTCTCTGATGTGTTCGTCTGTGTCAACAACAGTTACATTGCCTTTTCTATCTTTTACTTCTACTGGTACGATTTCGTCTTTGAATCTACCTTCTGCACGTGCTTTTTCTGCTCTGTTTTGGCTTAGTGCTGCTAATTCGTCTTGTTCTTCACGTGATAGGTCGAATTTCTCAGCTATGTTTTCTGCTGTCATACCCATGTGGTAGTCATTGAATGCATCCCAAAGGCCGTCTTTGATCATTTCATCGACAACTTTTTTGTCTCCCATTCTTGCTCCCCATCTTTCGTTGGTTAGTAAGTATGGAGCGTTTGACATAGATTCTGTACCACCTGCTACTACTACATCAGCATCTCCTGCTTTGATCATTTGTGCTGCTAGGGATACACTTCTTAGTCCTGAACCACAAACGATATTTAGGGTCATTGCTGGTTTTTCTTTAGGGATTCCTGCTCCTAGAGATACTTGTCTAGCTATGTTTTGTCCTTGGCCTGCTTGTAGTACACAGCCAAATACTGTTTCGTCTACATCTTCTGGTTTGATGCCAGCTCTATTGATAGCTTCTTTTACTGCGGTGATTCCTAGATCTTTTGCAGATACTGATTTTAGTGATCCACCATATGAACCTACTGGTGTTCTTACTGCGCTTGCTATTACTACTTTTCTTGTCATTATATTTCCTTTCTTTTTATTATTGTCTTATTTGCTGTAATCGTAGAAACCTTTACCAGTTTTTCTACCAAGGTCTCCAGCTCTTACCATTTGTCTTAG
>CABTWT010000062.1 GCA_902488555.1 uncultured Anaerococcus sp. | reverse complement strand
TTTTGAATTAAAATTTTAAAAATCTATAAAAATTTAGTAACATAATTTTTGCTAATACCAAGCAACTATACATTAATCTTTGTAATTATTAGTTTCAAGAAATTCTTCAAGTTTAGATAGAGCTTTTTCTGCATATACATAACCACCATAATCTTTATCAGGATTACAAATGTACAATTCTTCAGTATACGGCTCTTCGCCATTTTCAACTCGCATCTTATTAATACTATACCTCGTATCATTAAGTTCTGATCCAATTATTTCTCTATAGAAATCCCTTTCCGAGCTTTCTTTAAGGAAAACTTTTCTTTCTTTTAAATCTGCGACGATTACACCCAGAAATTCAGTTTTCCCTTCCGGGTAATACTCATAAACAACTTCCTCATTTGAAAATGAAATCTTCTTTAAAATAACCATTGCATACCTCTTTTTATATTATAATCAAAACTACCAGCTGAGCTGGTAGTTTTGATTTGCCCATTTATTATTGATTATGAAATGATCTTAATACTTTATTATTTGTTCATTAGTTCGGACATAAAAATACCCCCATAATATAGCAAAGTATTCAATAGAAAAATTATGAAGTTATAATATTAAATTTTATTAAGGTTTATATAGCAAGACTTATTTCCCAATGAATCAATTGCCAGAGCGATCTCGTTTAGCATGGCTATAAGCAGAGATTTATCATTTACTGACAATTGACTACCGATACTTTTATCTGACATATCTATGCCGACAACGCCATAGACTGCACTATTTTTTCTAATGGCAAAATATAAGCCATTAGCATTAGTTAGAGTATTTGTGCCTGCACCAGCACTATCATTATTTAAAAATACCCATTTTGCTACAGTTTTCTCGGAGTCTTGCAAATATATTTCTTTCATATTTGCGACGTTTTTTGGGTTATAAATTATTGGCGACAAAAGCGAGCTTTTGAAAACAGGATAAAATATTATTACCTTGTTTAGGAGCTTATGTAGTTGATAGCAGGTTTCATACATTACTTCATCATAGTTTTTGCTTAGCTGCAATCTCTGGCTTGTTTTAAGCAGAACCTCTAAGCTGTGTGACTGCTGAGTTGTTAGTATATTTTCCTTTTTTAGTCTATTTTGCATTAGGCTAATGAAAAAAGAAACTATGATCATTATTATAAATATCATCAGATACTCTTTTGAGTAAATCCTCAAAGAATAATAGGGTGGTATAAATATAAAATCTATAATAAATATATTTAGCAAGAGAGCAAGCATATTGTATATAGGGTGTTTTGTTGTGTATCCAACTATGCAGGATGATAGAGTATAAAGCAAAACTATGTTAGTTGTATTAAAATCAAAAATAAATAAGGCATAAGATAGTACAGTTGTAGCTAACAGTATGAGCAAAGTTATTATCAGATCTTCTCTATCAAAATGCACAAATTCATCTAGCCTTATATTTTTTTTCTTATACTCACTGTTAGCATCAGGGATTATGAATATATCAAGATTTGGAGCATCCTTAGTAATCTCATCAATTATAGTTGTTTTATTCAAAAATGATATTTTCTGTGAGGATCTTCCCAAGACAAGCTTTGATACTCCACTAAGTTTTGCATATTGGCTAATTTGAAATGATATATCATCACCATAAGAAGAAACGATATTAGCTTTTAGATGTTTAGCCAAGTCTATATTTTTTTGTAAGTTATTTTTTTCTGTATTAGAAAAATTTTTGCTTTCAGATGTTTCTACATATAGGGCACTAAACTCTGCATGGAAAGAGTTAGCCATCCTATAAGCAGTTCTGATTACTTTTTGGTTAGTAGGTGATGGGCCAAGACACACTAGTATATGTTCTTTTAAAAATGGTTTATTTTTTTTGTCAGTATATAAATTTATTTTATCAGCATATCTTCTTAAAGCTATTTCCCTAAGCGAGATAAGATTATCTATAGTAAAAAAATTATCTAGGGCTTTTTTAGACTGGGAATAATTATATATTTTTCCTTCCTTTAATCTTTCAATTAATTGTTCTACTTCAATATCTATTATTTTTATATGGTCAGCATTATCAAAAACATAATCAGGTATACGTTCATTGACTTTTATATTAGTAATTGATTCTACTATATCATGAAGGCTCTCTAGGTGTTGGACATTTAATGTTGTGTATACATCAATGCCTGCTCTAAGTAATTCCTCTACATCTTGGTATCTTTTTTTATGTCTACTGCCTGGTGCATTGGTATGGGCAAGCTCATCTACTAATATGATGTCAGGTTTTCTATCTAGGGCCTTATCTATATCCAGTTCATTAAAAATATGATCTTTATAGTTTATTTTTTTATATTCTATTATATCTAGACCATTCATTAATGCTAGAGTATCTTTTCTATCATGAAGTTCTACATAACCAACAACCACATCTATGCCTTCTAGGTACTTTTCGTGGGCAACTTCTAGCATATTGTATGTCTTGCCGACACCTGCACAGTATCCGAAGAAGATTGTCAATTCACCTTTTTTTTCCATAAAATTATCCTTCTTTATTTATTTCTGATTTTATTTTACTATTATATATTAAAAAAAAGGCAGAATCAGTGAATTTTAATACAATTTTAATGTCTATGGTGTATATTTTAAAACTATTTTAAGGTAAAAGTTGGTATATTACACATATAGTTAGAGAATAGGAGGAGTGATTAATGTTAGACCTTATTATGATAGCTATAATTATCATTTCATTTTTAATATTAAAATTATTTGTCCATTGGATAGATAAGAAAATTACAAGTAATTAATTATTGTGGAGGTTTATATGTTACTATTATTAATTGTTATTTTAGGGGTTTTATGCTATTTGTTTTATGCACTGATTAACCCTGAGAAATTTTAAATATAGTTTTGGGAGATAAGTATGAAGGAAATTATGAATTTAACTAAATGTGATTTTAATAATTGTTTGAATGATTTTTGTTCCTTAATAAAATTAAAAATTGATTTGGGAAACCTTGACGAATGTTTAGAATTGGTAAAAGATAAAATGAAAGAATATCCACATAGTCCAGTTCCTCACAATTTGTTAGGTATTTTGATGGAAATAAGAGGAAACCATGAATTGGCTATGAAACACTTCAGGGCTGCTTGGGCATTAGACCCTTGCTATGAACCTGCTAGTAAAAATTTGGAAAATTTAGCAATATATGGCACAAATAAAAAAATATATATTTTCGTAAGAAAATTGTGTAAGTAGGAGAGATTATGTTACAAATATTATTAACATTACTAATATTCTTAGTCATTATATTTCCATGTGGAAATTACTTATATAAAATGACTAACAATAAAAAAACATTCGCTGATCCTTTATTTGATAAAGTGGATTCAGGAATTTTTAAAATTTTAAAGATTGAAAAAAGTGATATGGACTGGAAAGAATATGCATTGTCATTGATTCTTTTAAATGCGTGTTTGGTTCTACTTTCATATCTAGTTCTTAGAATTCAATCTATAGGGATATTTAATCCAAATAAAATAGGCTCTATGGAGGAAACTTTAGCTTTTAATACAATTATTTCTTTTATGACTAATACTAACTTGCAACACTATGCTGGTGAATCAGGCTTGTCATATTTTTCTCAAATGTTTGTGATTATTATGATGATGTTCACTTCAGCAGCTAGTGGATATGCAGCTTGCGTAGCAATGATAAGAGGAATACTTGGAGAGAAGATGGGAAACTTCTTTGTAGATTTTATAAAAATCATAACAAGATTTTTATTACCAGCATCTATTATTGTTGGATTATTATTGGTGTCTCAAGGAGTTATCCAAAACTTTAATTCTAATATTTTAATTAAAACTATTGAGGGCAAAAACCAAGAACTTGGTGCTGGTCCTGTAGCTGCTTTGGAAGCAATTAAACATTTGGGTACTAATGGTGGAGGATTTTTCGGAGCCAACTCATCAACTCCTTTTGAAAACCCTAATATTATTTCAAATATTATAGAATTAATTTCTATGATGTTATTGCCAGGATCATGTGTTTTCATTTTTGGAAAGATGGCACATGATAAGTTTATTAAAAAATCAGCAAGTGAAAATGAACAAATACCAGAGCACACAGATAAAGCTATGGCTAAGAAAGTTTGGCTGGGCAAAGAAGGCCAGTCAATATTTATTGCCATGTCCATATTATTTGTAATAGGCTTGGGTATTTGCTATCATAATGAGCTTAATGGTGTAAACGGAGCAAGTCTTTCTGGAATATCTCACAATATGGGAAATATAGAAGGAAAAGAGATGCGTTTTGGCATTGCCCAATCTTCATTATTTACAACAGTTACAACGTCATTTACTACTGGAACTGTTAACAATATGCATGATACACTTACACCTTTGGGTGGCCTAGTTCCTTTGCTTCACATGATGTTAAATGTTGTATTTGGTGGAGCAGGTGTAGGACTTATGAATATGTTAATCTATGCTATCTTAGCAGTATTTATATGCGGTCTTATGATTGGTAAGACACCGGAATATCTAGGTAAAAAAATTGAAGGTAATGAGATGAAACTTGCAGCTTTATCAATTATCATTCACCCACTTTTGATTCTAGGTTTTTCTGCACTAGCAGTTAGTATAAATCCTGGACTTGAGGGTATTACTAATCCAGGATTCCACGGACTAAGTCAAATACTATACGAATATTCTTCATCAGCAGCGAATAATGGCTCTGGTTTTGAAGGTTTGGCTGACAATACAATCTTTTGGAATATAACTTGTGGATTAGTAATGTTTTTTGGAAGATATTTAGCTATTATTATCCAGCTAGCAATAGCAGGAAATCTTTCTAAAAAAATAGATATCAATGAAACTGCTGGAACATTAAAAACTAATAACTTAACTTTTTCAATTATTTTAGTAATAATTGTTTATATATTTGCAGCACTAACATTTTTGCCAGTACTAGCTTTAGGACCAATAGCAGAATGGTTGGTACTATAGGAGGAAATATGGTTAATAAGAAAACAAAATTTGTAAGTAAAGATATAATGAAGACTTCTATTAAAGGGGCATTCTTAAAATTAAATCCTAAGTATATGATAAAAAACCCTGTAATGTTTGTAGTAGAAATTGGATTTATAATTTGTCTATTACTTGCTTTTTTCCCAAATTTGATAAATGATGGAAGCGACAATGCAAGTAAATACAATATGCTTGTTTCCATTATTTTGTTTATAACTTTACTATTTGCAAATTTCGCCGAATCCGTAGCTGAAGGTAGGGGAAAGGCACAAGCAGAGACATTGAAAAAAACAAAAAAGGATACTAAGGCTAGAAAAATTTTAGATGATGGAAAAGAAATTGAAATCTCTAGTAATGACTTAAAAAAAGGAGACGTAGTTTTAGTAAAAGTAGGCGAAATAATCCCTAATGACGGTGAAATAATTGAAGGTATAGCAAGTATTGATGAATCTGCAATCACTGGTGAATCCGCACCAGTAACTAAAGAAAGTGGAGGAGATTTTTCTTCAGTGACAGGAGGTACACTTGTTGTATCAGACTGGATTAAAGTTCGTATAAGCTCAGATCCTGGTGAATCATTTTTGGATAAGATGATATCTCTTGTAGAAGGAGCCTCTAGACAAAAAACACCAAATGAGATTGCTCTAAATACCTTGTTGGTTTCCTTAACTATTATATTTTTGATAGTTATCATAACCCTATATCCAATAGCTAACTATTCTAATGTAAAAATTTCAGTTTCTACATTGATAGCTTTAATGGTTTGCCTAATCCCTACTACAATTGGTGCATTACTTAGCGCAATCGGTATAGCTGGTATGGATAGGGTTACTAGATTCAATGTCATAGCAATGTCAGGCAAGGCTGTAGAAGCTTGTGGTGATGTTGATACAATGATTCTAGACAAAACAGGAACAATAACCTTTGGAAATAGGTTAGCTAGTGATTTTATAAATGTCGATGGAATCGACAAATCAGATTTAATAGAATATGCCATGATATCATCACTAAAAGATGACACCCCTGAAGGTAAATCTACAGTCGAACTTGCAAAAAAATTGGGTTCTAAAGTTAATCCAGCAGATTACGAAGATGCGTCTTTTGTAGAATTTACTGCAGCAAGCAAGATGAGTGGGATCGATTTAAAAAACGGTGTCATGATACGCAAGGGATCTGGGGAAGCGATAATAAAGTTTATTACTGAAAGAGGTGGAGATGTACCAAGCGACCTACAAGCAAAAGTAGAAAGTATTTCAAAATTAGGGGGTACTCCACTAGTCGTTTGTGTAGATAATGTAATTTATGGAATTATCTATTTGAAAGATACGGTTAAGCCAGGACTTAGACAAAGGTTTGAAAGACTTAGAAAAATAGGGATAAAGACCATAATGTGTACTGGAGATAACCCTCTTACTGCAGCTACAATTGCAGCAGAAGCTGGTGTTGACGGCTATATAGCAGAATGTAAACCTGAGGATAAGATAGAATCCATAAAGAAAGAACAAGCCCTAGGTAAAATTGTAGCCATGACAGGAGATGGAACCAACGATGCTCCAGCCTTGGCTCAAGCTGATGTTGGTATTGCTATGAACAGTGGTACAAGTTCAGCAAAAGAAGCAGCAAACATGGTTGATTTGGATTCAGATCCAACCAAAATATTGGAAGTTATAGAGATTGGTAAACAGCTACTTATAACAAGAGGTTCTTTGACAACATTTTCTATTGCTAATGATATTGCCAAATATTTTGCTATAATACCAGCTATATTTACTCTTGCTATACCTCAAATGAAAGTATTGAACATTATGGGATTGAATAGT
>CABTWT010000061.1 GCA_902488555.1 uncultured Anaerococcus sp. | reverse complement strand
ATAAACGTTCATTGTTAAGGTTACTCAAATTAATTGATTAAGTTTAATTACTATTTAAATGTAGATAGTTTATTTTAACTATCTGGTTCATTGCCGTTTGTTAACGACAAGATATATAATACCACCTTTAAAATTGAATGTCAAATATTTTTTGATATTTTTTATTTTTTTCAGTAGAATTCGCTATTTCTTCTGAAGTGGCATTAAATATATTATACTACATACAAAAGAACATGTCAAATGCTTTTTTATTTGCTGTAGTTAATATGTTACTACGTGTTTTTAAATATGTCAAACTTTTTTTATTTCTTTAGTAATAGTTATTTAAAAAGCCCAGCTATTAATTTTTTTAGCCAGGCTTTTATACTAATACTATAAAAAGATTATCTTAAACAGTCAATAACTTCTCCACTCATATTTTTCATATCTAAATTATAAATGGTATCTATAGTCGGTGCAATGTTTATTATTTTTTCTTTTTCTATAATTTTACCCTCTTTGAATGCCGGGCCAGCGAATATCCCAATTGCAAAATTCTTTTCTTTTGTAGGCAAGAATCCATGATTTCCTCTAGCACTTACTGTATAATCCCTGCTAGTGATAAATTCTCTTGCATCAGCTTCAAAGGCATAACCTTCTTTTGCTTCTATCCGTAGCTTAGCCTTATTGCTTGATTTGAGTTCCTTTATTCCCTCAGAGTCAAATATTTGATCTATGCCAGCAATATCTAGCTTTTCTACTCTTTCCTTTATCTGTTCTACAAGATTTGGGTCATCCTCTTTTGTATAAAGAGCTGTTGATCCTCCACATGTTAAGAAATATGCTTGCCAATCTTCTTTTACAGTTCCATCTTCATTTACCTTCACTAAATTCATATCAGCTAGCATCTTATTTAGTCTAATAGGGTAGGCTGTGTCTATTTGAGAATGGTCACTTAGAAGCATTATATTTATTTTATCAAGATTTTTAACTTTTGCAATTTTTTCAAACATACGACTAAGTCTATCATCTAATTCCTTAATTGCATCTTTTACTGCAAAATGACCTGCACCATAAACGTGTTTTTGGTGGTCAACGTCTATTAGATGAAGAAAAGTAATATCTGGTTGATATTTTTCAAATGTATAAGCTACTGCCTTAGCCATCCATTCATCAGATATCTTTTGGCTATCATTTATATTGCGCTCTCCGATTTCATTGTAAAGCTCTTCAATGAACTCTGGGCTTCCTTTTCTTTTTACATGCTCAAAAAATTCTTCATCTTCATAAGTCCACACTTCAGGAACATTGTATTCAATGGGTAAGAAGCCTGAGACCGGCCAGCTAAAGGCTGATATAGTATATGACTTTTCGTGGGCTTTCCTAAATATTGTATCTCCAGATACATAGTCCTCATCCCAATACCAGTCCATATTAAGTCTTTCTGGCTGAACTAAAAGGTTGTTATCTACTCCATGCTCTGATGGATATCTTCCAGTTACGATCGTGGAATGAATAGCATATGTTAAAGTTGGATATACTGATTCAAGCCTTCTTATCCATGTTCCTCTTTCCCTCATGCTCTTTAGAAAAGGAAGGTCTTTATAAATATCCTCGTCATGGTATCCAAGTGCGTCTAATGATATGACAAAAAGTGGTGTTGTATTCATATTAATCTCCTATTTAATACCGCTATAAGTAAAAGCTTTTATAATTTCTTTTTGAGCAAATAGGTAAATAATTACTATTGGTAATATCAAGATAACATTTCCGGCCATAACTGTATTCCAGTGTATGCCATCAAGGGTCGATTTAAGCATTGATACACCTAGTGGCAAAGTTCTTATGTCATCATTGCTTGTCATTACAAGTGGCCAGAAGTAATCGTTCCACTCAGAGATAAACGTAAATAGTGCAATTGTAATCACTGTCCCTTTAGCTTGAGGGAGCATAATTTTATAAATAATCTTCCAAGTAGGTGTATTGTCCAACACTGCAGCCTCAATTATTTCATCAGGAACTTGCATAAACCTTTGACGAAGCAAGAATATTCCAAATGCTGAGCTTGCCCATGGTAAAATAAGTGACCAGTAGCTATTAATCAAATTTACCTTAGAAAACATAAGGTAGACTGGCAAAAATATTAGCTGAGCTGGAATCATCATTGTTACAAGAATTAGTGAAAACAAAATCTTTTTACACTTAAAATCCATTTTAGCAAAAGCATAGCTTGCTGGAATGATTGTTAATAATTGTAGGGCAACTACCGATAAAGTAACAATTATAGAGTTCTTTGTGTAGTGTAAAAAAGGTCCAGATTGCCAAGCGTCAGCATAATTTTGTGGAATCCAAGTTTCAGGAATAAAAGTTGGTGGCAATCTTAAAGCTTCTGCAAGAGGCTTAAATGATGTGAATATCATCCACAAAAACGGACCCAGGAAAATAATTGAAACCAATATTAAGGCAATGATTCTTAATATTTTTCTTAAAATACTTTCTTCTCTCATACATTCTCCTTAGTTGTAGTAAACTTTTTTAGCCATAAGCTTAAAGTAAATCAAAGTAAGAATTGCTATAACCACAAAGAGGATAACCCCAGCAGCTGATGAAAGTCCCATATTAAAAAACTTAAATCCTGTTTCATAAATGTAGTAAACTATAGTATTTGAAGCATTCATTGGACCACCCTGGGTCATAATACTGATGGTTTCAAAAACTTTAAAACTAGCTATGATACTTGTAATACCCACAAAAAATATAGTGGGAGAAAGCATTGGCAAGGTGATCTTAAATAGTTTTCTGTGCCAAGGAGTATTATCTAAAGCTGCTGCTTCATAGATATCATTAGGTATAGCTTGTAAGCCTGACAAAAATATTAATGAATAGTAACCAACTCCCTTCCAAATACTTACCGCTGCTAGGGAATACATAACTACATCCGGATTAGTGAGAAAACTAACAGGACCCAGGCCAATCTTATCTAACAAATAATTAAATAGACCATAATCATAGTCCATTAACCATAGCCAAAGCATGGAGATTGATACTAAGGATATAATATGTGGAGCAAAAATAACACTTTGCATAAAGGAATGAATCTTTGTGTTTTTATTTAAAGCCAAAGCTATTAGCAAGCCAAAAACAAGAAATCCAACTACAGTTAATACCGTATATAGAAATGTATTTCCCATAGTTTGAGCAAATCTAGGATCCCCCAAAAGAAACTTAAAATTATTCATCCCTACAAAGTTCATATCTGCTGATATGAAATTCCAATCGTGAAAAGATAGGAAAATCATATAAAATATTGGTATAAAAGAGAACAGTATGAAAACGACCATAGCAGGAGCTATCATCAAATAAGGGGCGATTTTGCTCTTACTTTGAGATATAGGTTTGCTTATCTTTTCTTTGGGCTTGATTGCTATTGACAAATTCTTCTCCCCTTTCTGTTTGATTCGTTATTATTTCATCTTTACTTCTACCAATTACATCTCTGATGAGATTTTGCTTATCGTCGAAATATTTTATATTATCATTTTTTACTTCTATAATAATCTGATCTTTGTGGATAACATTTTTATCATAAGATTTTATTTGAAAATCTCCCAAATTATTTTTTATATTATAGATAGTTTCTGATCCTAGAGCCTCAACATTTGTAATATCTGCCATAAAGCAAAGTGAATCCGTATAATGAGGTTTTTCTACTATTTTTACATCTTCTGGCCTAAATCCAATATATTTTATATTATCGACATTTGCTTCATAGTAGTTTTTGGTGTTTTCATCAAGTTTGATAATATTCATTGGAGGCGAACCTATGAATTTAGCTGTAAACACATTGGATGGATGATTGTAAACATCATAAGGCTTAGCATCTTGCATAACTTCACCTTTATTCATTACAATAATTTGCGTACCCATACTCATAGCTTCAACTTGGTCATGAGTTACATAGATAAATGTTGTGCCTAGCTTGTCATGAATTCTCTTAAGTTCTGATCTCATCTGTACTCTAAGCTTAGCATCTAAGTTAGATAGGGGTTCATCCAGGATAAAAATATCTGGTTTCTTAACCATTGCACGAGCTAGGGCAACTCTTTGCCTTTGTCCACCAGAGAGATTGGAAGGACGTCTATCCATATATTCATCTAAAGATACTATTTGGCTGATTTCTCTAATAAGCCTATCCCTTTCATCCTTTGCAACCTTGTTATTTATAAGCCCAAACTCGATATTCTCACGGACTGTCATTGTTGGATATAAGGCGTAGTTTTGAAATACCATAGCTACTTTCCTATCACCAGGAGCCACTTTATTTACTAACCTATCTCCTATATATATTTTCCCATCGGATATATCTTCAAGTCCTGCTATCATCCTCAACGTTGTAGATTTACCACAACCAGAAGGACCTACAAATACAGCAAAAGATCCGTCAGGGATGTATAAAGAAACATCCTTGACAGAATAGTTCTCGTTGCCGTCATATTTTTTATATATGTTTTCTAATTTTACACTTGCCATCTTATATCCTAACTAAAAAGATAAGATTGATTGTGCTTGTTTTTGAAGATTATCATAAATTTGATCTACATCTGCACCTTGAGTTGTAGTATTAGTTACACCTTCATAAAGCATTTTTTCCATTTCTGGCCAACCTTTTGCGATTGGTCTGGCCTCAGCATATTCAAGTTGATCAAAGGCAACCTTATATTGTGGGATTTCTTCGTGAAGTTTTTTGATTTTGTCGCTTTCAATTGAAGAATATCTAGTTGGTAGGTAGCCTGTATATTCTGAAGCAAATACGTTTTGTTCAGTTGCAGTCATAAATTTCAGGAATTCCCAAGTAGCATCTTGTTTTTCCTTGTCAAGACCACTTATCATTACTATGTTGCATCCACCGGTTGGAACTGCGTAATGTTTATTGCCTGGCACAAATGAAACATCCAAGTCAAAGCCGTTTTCTTTAGCCAGTGGCATAAGTTCAGTTAAGTTAGCTGTTGATGTAAAGTAGAAAGCTGAATTTTGATTTACAAAATCTTGTCTGCATGTTTCACCAGCTTGTTCTCCTAGAGCTATTTTTATTAGATCTCCATCTGCTAGTTCTTGTAAAAATCTAGCTGGAGCTTTAGTTCCTTCTTGGTCAAAGCCAATTTTTCCATCTTTTGCATAAAATCCATCAGATGAATATACCCAAGCTTCTAAGAACCAAGGGTCTAGTTGATAAGTTAATGCGTATTTGCTATTATCCTTATCTCTTAATTTTTCTGAATATTCTTTAAATTCTTTCCAATCTCTTGGTCCTTCTGGATCAAGTCCAGCATCTTTAAGCATGCTTACATTTTTATACATAATCGGAGTTGATCTATAAAAAGGCAATCCATAAAGATTATTATCTATATATGCTTCATGCATAAGACCTTCATTAAAGTCATCTATATCTACTTGGTCATCGACAAAAGGTGATAGATTTTCAATCATGCCGCCTTTTGCCATTGTGTACATATTTGCAATCTCTACTTCAAAAATTTCTGGCGCATTATTAGCTGCTTTTGCAGCTTGAGTTTTACTTGCTAGCTCATCATATGAACCTTGATATTCTGCATCTACTACGATTTTATCTTGAGATTCGTTAAATTGTTTTACAAGCTCTTCTTTAGATTCACCAATCTTATCCTTCCATGCATACCAATAGGTTAAATGGATCTTGCCATCATCAGTATTAGCTTCTGTCTTTGTATCATCTGCCTTATCTGTAGGAGCCTCAGCTGTTTGACTATCTTTTGTAGTTTCTGTTTGTGCTGTTTGATTTGTTGTGGAAGTTTGATTATTATTTGATCCACAAGCTGTGATCCCTAATAGCATTGACACTGATAATGCCAAGCCAAAGATTTTTTTTGTATTGAACATATGTCCTCCTAAATGTTTAATGCTATTCCATTTTATTGAGCTTGTATAATAAATAATTAATCTTTCTGTAATACTTAAGTAAAATAATACTAAATTTTTCTTAGTTATGTTTTACATAGCAAATGTTATCCCTAAAATTATTTTTGGAAATTAGCCGATCTATAAATTTAACTAAAGTTTACATAAACTTAATATTGTTTTTTATATAAAATCAATCATTTAAGAGTTTGTCCACTACATCTGGAAAATCCGTTATAAGACCACTTATATCCAAGTCTAGATACTCACTATAATCGTAATCTGAAATCCCAAACCAAATATTCAGTCCAACACTATTTTCCGCACACTTTTCTGCAACTTCCTTAGTTACTGTAAAATTTAGTGGGTGGTAGTATTCCATACCCAAACTTTTCACATATTTCCACGGCTCAAATAGCCTTGATGATTCAAGGACTCCACATTTTATGTTTTGGTCAAGCTTTTTAAAGTTCACTAATGAGTTGTGGTTAAAGGAAGAAATAATAACCTTCTCAGCCATATTATATTCCTTGATTACTTTATAAACTTTCTCCTCGATGTCTGGATAATCTATAATAGATGTCTTAAGTTCAATATTTGTGATAATGCCATAATCTTTGACAAAGTCGAAATATTCGCTTAGGGTCAATATTCTTTGAGTCTGGAAATCTGGATAGCCCTTTGATGCATTAATGTTTTTCAGCTGAGCCAAAGTTTTCTCACCAACCAAACCTGATCCATCAGTAGTCCTTTCCAAGGTCTCGTCATGGATTATAACTATTTCTCCATCTTTTGATAGATGAACATCAAATTCAATACCATCTGCTCCCGCTTCGATAGCTTTTTTGAAAGCAAGCATAGTATTTTCCGGGTACTTCCCTTTAAATCCCCTATGGGCAAAATTTATCATATTTTCCTCCTAAAATTTTAATGAAATACTAGTACACAAACATTATAATTAATCTATGTAAATTTTAAATTAAATGGACAAAACTT
>CABTWT010000060.1 GCA_902488555.1 uncultured Anaerococcus sp. | reverse complement strand
TCTACGTGATAGCCAAATTGTCTCATGAACATTACCCCTTTTTCTGAGGAAATGATTTTAAGGTTTGGATATCTTTCTAGCATCAATTCGATTGAAGAACAGTGGTCTGGTTCCATGTGGTTTATTATCATATAATCTAGGTCACGTCCATCAAGAACACGGCTTACATTTATGATATATTCACGTGTGATTGCCCAGTCTACTGCATCTACTAAAACTGTTTTTTCGTCCATTAGTAGGTAAGAGTTATATGATACACCTTCAGGAATTGGGAATATATTCTCAAATAGGGCAAGTCTTCTATCATCCCCACCTACATAGTATAAATCTTCTGTTACTTTTCTAACTGTATACATATTTACCTACTTTCTATCCTCTGGGAATTCTACTTTGATAAATTCTTCTTTTGCTTCACCTGATACTGGTGATACCCAGCTATCTGGCAATTTATCAAATGGTGTTCCTGGTTCTATACCTTGTGTTGGATCACCAACTTCTGGGTCATATTCATAACCTGAACCTAAGTCAACATAAACATCTTCTTTTGGAGCCATCTTACGTGGTTTGCTTCTTTTTACTTTCTTCATTGGTGGAGCTGGTTTCTTTTCTTCACCATTGTCAAGTTCTGCTATTAGTAGTGGTAGTACTTCTTTGAAGTCTCCTACTATACCGTAGTCAGCGTTTGCAAAGATTGGAGCATTTTTGCTGTTGTTGATTGCAACTATTGTTGATGCATCACGGATGCCTTTTAAGTGTTGGCCTGCACCTGATACTCCAACGCCGATGTAAAGGTTGTTTTTGAAGTTTTGTCCACTCATACCAACGTATCTTTCTAGTGGAACATATTTTAATGTTTCTGCTACTGGTCTAGATGATGATATAGCTGCGCCTGCTTGGTAAGCTAAGTCTTCTATTAGCTTCATATTTTCTTTTTCGCCAATACCACGACCAGCTACTACTATTCTTTCAGCTTCTGTTACTGGTGTCCAAGGATCGATACCTACTGTGAAGTCGTATCCGTCTTTTTTAAGAGCTGCTACTAGATTCTTAACCGCTTCTTTAGGATCTCCCTCAAAGATTTCGCCTTTTCTAACTCCTGCGATTGGGCCTTGTTTAGATTTTCCACCAACTGCTTTAACTCTGGGAGGACGACCAACCGTACTTGCACCAACTACTACTCTCATGATTTCGTTAGTTCCTTCATAGATTTGAGTGATTTTTGCATCTCTGAAGAATCTTTCAACATCAACACCCTTGATAAATCCAGAACCACCGTAAAGTTGGATAGCTTCTGTTGTAATCTTCATAGCAAGATCTGAAGCAAATTGTTTAGCCATAGCTGCTTCTGCAGAATATCTTTCATGATTTTCTTTTAGTTCTGCAGCTCTATAAATCATAAGTCTTGCAGCATCAAGTTGAGTTGCCATATCAGCAAGTTTGAATGTATTTGCTTGTAAGTGAGCTATTGGCATACCAAATTGTTCACGTTCTTTAGCATAAGCTAGAGCTGATTCGTAAGCACCTTGACCAATACCTAATGCTTGTGAAGCAATACCAATTCTACCACCGTCAAGAGTTGCCATAGCAATCTTAAATCCTTGACCTTCTTTGCCAAGTAAGTTTTCTTTTGGAACTTTTACATTGTCAAAGTGAAGTTCTGCTGTAGATGAAGATCTGATACCTAGTTTGTCATAGTGATCAGAGAAGGTAAATCCTTCGAATTCTTTTTCTACTATGAAAGCTGAAATACCATGGGTTCCAATACCTGGTGTTGTTACTGCAAATACAACATATGTGTCAGCTTTTGGAGCATTGGTTATAAATATTTTTTTGCCATTTAATATGTAATGATCTCCGTCAAGTTCTGCTGTAGTTTCTGTACCACCTGCATCTGAACCTGCGTTTTCTTCTGTAAGACCGAATCCACCTAGTTTTTCTCCCTTAGCAAGTGGAACTAAGTATTTTTGCTTTTGTTCTTCTGTACCAAAGGCAAATATTGGCCAGCTACCTAGTGAAGTATGTGCAGAACAGATTACACCAACACCACCGTCAACTCTTGATAATTCTTCTACTGTTATAGCATAAGAAATTGCATCAAGGCCTTGGCCGCCGTATTCTTTTGGATATGGGATTCCCATAAATCCTAGTTCACCCATTTCTTTTACAATGTCATCAGGAAATTCGTTGTTTTGATCTAGATCAAAAGCGATTGGTTTTACTTTTTCTTCAGCAAAAGCTCTTACTTTTTTACGTAAAGCTTCATGCTCATCAGTTGTTCTAAATAGCATTGAGACCTCCTTATTTATCACTACTATTTTACTATAGTATAAACCGTAGAAAACGTTTTGTCAATAGATGTTTGTATTTTATTTTTATCTTGATAATATTACTTAAATTATATTATTAAAGAAAAAAAAGACTGATAAAAATAAAGCTATTTTCATCAGTCATAATTCTTATAATTTTTCTATTTCGATTTTAATCTTCTTATCATTTAACTCTATTTCCTCTGCTGATAAGTCTTCTATATTTAGACTATCTGCTAGAGTTTCTTTCTTGATTTCATCGGCAAATTTTTCTAATGATTTGCTTAAATCTTCATCTGCTCCATAAGAGATATTGATCCTATCAGTCACTTCAAATCCAGAGTCTTTTCTCAAGTTTTGAATTTTTGAAATAAATTCACGAGCATAACCTTCGTCTTTTAGATCTTCTGTGATTTCAGTGTCTAGAACTACAAAGACATTGCCGTTCATCTCCACATCAAAACCTTCTTTGGCAGAGATTCTTACATCTAGGTAGTCGCTTGTGACTTGGTATTTTTCGCCGTCAAGATCAATCTCAACAGGTCCCTCGTTAGTTTGGTTTACAAAGTCCTTGGCATCTACACTTGCCAAATATTTTGCAAAATCATTTACCTTTGATTGGAAAATACGGCCAACAACTCTGAAGTCTGGTTTTAGTGAGAAGTCCATAAATTCGGAAAGATCATTTGCAAATTCTACTTCTTTTATATTTAGCTCTTCTTTGATTAGAGGGATTAAGTTAGTAATACTCTCTTGGTAAGAACCGTCTACTATGATTTTTGCTAGCGGTTGACGAACCTTGATAGATTCTTTCTCACGGCTTGCACGGCCTAAGTTTACAATTTTTCTTACTAAGTCCATATCAGCCTCTAGGCTCTCATCTATGAGATTATCATTTGCTTCTGGCATGATTTGGGTGTGAACTGTCTTTTCATCTGTTAGGTTTCTATAAACTTCTTCTGCAATATGAGGAGTAATTGGTGCAATTAGTTTTGCAATGGTTATTAGGGCATCATAAGTTGTTTTATATACTGCCTTTTTGGAATCTGTAAGTTCACTTACCCAAAATCTCTTTCTATTGCGGCGGATGTACCAATTTGATATGTCTTCTACTACAAAGTCAGATATCAAGTGAACGACCTTGTTGTAATCAAAGACTTCCATTTGTTCACTGTATTCTTTTATAAGTGTGTTTAGTCTAGAGTATAACCACTTATCAATTTTTTCTAATTTTACTTCCCCAATATTTTTAAGGTCTTCTATACCAAGATTGTCAGTATTTGCATATAGGCTAAAGAAGTTGTAGACATTTTCGTAGGTTCTAAAGAAGTTGTTTCTTACTTCAACCAAACCAGCTTCATCAAATTTTGTTTGCATCCATGGTGGTGATACATATAGGGAATAGAATCTCACTGCATCTGCCCCGTACTTGTCAAATAATGCAAATGGGTCTAGGGTATTGCCCTTTGACTTAGACATTTTCTGGCCGTTTTTGTCAACCACTAGGTCATTTACCAAAACATTTTTGTATGGTGCCTTGCCTGTTGTTATAGTTGATATAGCCATAAGTGAGTAGAACCATCCACGAGTTTGGTCTATACCCTCACAGATAAAGTCTGCTGGATAGTAGTTTTCAAATAGGTCTTTATTTTCGAATGGGTAGTGTAATTGGGCAAATGGCATAGCTCCTGAGTCAAACCAAACGTCAATTACATCTGGTACACGGTGCATTGTTCCATTGCAGTGGTCACACTTGATAGAAACTTCGTCCACATATGGTCTGTGAAGTTCTATATTCTCATCTATGTCTTCTATGGCAAGCTCTGCCAGTTCTTTTCTAGATCCTACTGTCCTAGTGTGGCCACAATCATCACAGCGCCAGATATTAAGTGGTGTTCCCCAATAACGGCTTCTTGATATAGCCCAGTCTTTTACATTTTCTATCCAGTTTCCAAAACGCTTTTCACCTATAGTTGGTGGATACCAGTTTACAGACTTGTTGTTTTCAACTAACTTATCAGAAAACTTGCTCATCTCTATATACCAAGATGGTGTTGCATAGTAAACAAGTGGTGTGTGGCATCTCCAGCAGTGTGGATAGTTGTGCTCTACAGTTTGTTTTTTGAAGACTTTGCCTTCATTTACAAGGTGGTGCCAGATATCTTCATTGGTATCAAAGATGAATTGGCCCTTCCAAGGAGTATCTGTAAACTTACCTTCTTTATCAACAGGTTGAACGAAATCTAGACCATATTTTCTACCAATTTGATAGTCGTCCTCACCAAAGGCAGGTGCAGAGTGAACTATACCTGTACCATCTTCTGCAGAAACATAGTCTGCAAGTGTTACTATAAAGGCCTTTTCTTCATTGACATCTACATATGGAAGTAGTTGCTCATATTTCATATATTCCATATCAGAACCCCTGAGAGTTTCTACCACTTCGTATTCATGGTCAGTCATCAGATTTTCACACAAGGATTTTGCCATATAGTAATAAGCATTGTCAGTTTTATCAAATACTTTTACATAGTCAAGGTCTGGATTTACTGATAGGGCAACGTTAGATGGAAGTGTCCATGGTGTTGTTGTCCATGCTAGGAAATATTCGTTTTCTGTATCTTTTTTCTTAAACTTGACTGTAAGAGTGATGGTTTTATCCATTTGGTAACCTTGAGCTACCTCGTGGCTTGCAAGACCTGTACCACATCTTGGGCAGTATGGCATAACTTTTGCCCCTTCGTAGATGTAGCCATTTTTGAAGGCCTTATCTAATAGATACCATTCTGTTTCTATATAGTCATTATCCATGGTTACATAAGGGTGGTCCATATCATATAAGAATCCCATGCGGTCAGACATATCGCGCCACATATCAGAGTAGGTCCATACTGATTCTTTACAAAGTTTGTTGAACTTTTCTATACCATAGCCTTCGATGTCATTTTTGTCGTGGAATCCTAATTTTTTCTCAACTTCTATTTCTACTGGTAGACCGTGGGTATCCCAGCCTGCTTTTTTTAGGACTTTGTAGCCTTTCATATTCTTGTAACGGCTAGTCATATCTTTTAGGGTTCTTGCTATAACGTGGTGGATACCTGGCTTGCCGTTTGCTGTTGGTGGGCCATCATAGATTATGTATTCTTCTGCATCCTCACGTGTTTTGAAAGTTTGATCTAATAGGTCGATTTCTCTCCAATATTCTTCTATACTCGCTTCACGATTTTTTGTATCGTTTGTGTTTAGAGATTTGAATTCACTCATTTTTACCTCCTTCATAAAAAAAGAACCGTCCATACAGACGGTCCACTTATTGATAGTTTTGCTCTTAACGATTGGCTTTCGTACAAGGCTAATAATTTCACCTTGCAAACTAAAAGATGATATTCGCTTATCCTTCCCTTAGCACTTTTCACCAGCCAGCGCCTCTCTTAAAGTTATTGATAAGTTACTGTTCTCTATAACGTTGATATTCTACATAGATAATACTAATCTAGTCCTACTTGTCAAGGGTAAAAGCCTTAGATATGTTTTACCACCTTGAATTTATATAGGGAAAACACATCCTGGCTATCAACATTTGCCTTATCTAGGGCATCTTCAAACATTTGATAGTCAGACTCATAGTCATTTCTAAATACCATGGTGTCTTCATTATTGTATTTGACAACTAGGCCATGGTACATACCAAATTCTTCCATATATTGGATTTGTTTGACCTTAACTACTTCATAAACCATGATGTACAAATCATCTATGCCATAGTTTACCAAATCTACTCCATTATTAAATATAGTAGCGTTGACTGCTTCATAGATCACATCAAGACCTATATCAGAACGGGTTGGATAGATAGAACCACTTGTTTCAATCCTATCTTCCTGGCTAACCACAATGATTGCGCCATTGTTGTTTTTCTTAAATTCTTCATCATAGTCCTTTAAATAAGCCTTGTTTTCCTCGTAGTATTTAATTGAATCTTTTGCTAATTGCACTAGTTTGTCCATTTTAGTCATCCAATAATTTTTCTATATCTTTAGAGATATTTTCCGGCTTTTTTTGAGAAGCGTAGCGATTAACTACATTTCCATTTTTATCTACAAGAAATTTGGTAAAATTCCACTTGATTTTATCCCCGAAAATTCCCCCTTGGGCATTTTTTAGGAACTTATATAAGTCTGCTTCATTTTCTCCATTTACATCAATTTTGGCAAATCTATCAAAAGTTGTTCCAAAGTTTGATGTGCAAAAATTAGCTATCTCTTGGTCACTTCCTGGAGCTTGTCCTCCAAATTGATTGCATGGGAAGTCTAATATTTCAAAGCCTCTATCTTTGTATCTTTCATATAAGTTTTGCAAGGCATCATATTGGGGAGTAAATCCACATTCTGTTGCAGTATTTACTATCAAAAGTACCTTACCCTTATATTTTTCAAGGGATATATCATCACCCTTATTATCTTTAACAATTATGTCATAAATCTCTGTCATAGTAACTCCTTATTTTACGATGCTATTACTATACGTGATTTTTATAACATTTAAAGATTTTACCAAACTGGGATTGATGATCCCTTTGTTATTTCATCAAGATCGGAAGAGCACACGTCTGAACTCCAGTC